>CAZOIB010000389.1:0-5548 GCA_964579785.1 uncultured Lysobacter sp.
CGCGCCGCGCGAGTCCCGCGAACCAGCCGATCAGCTTCGCGGTGCCGTTGACCATGAGGCCGTCGATGATCGTGCGGTCGCCCCAGGTCCACAGGCCCCTGCCGAGTCCGCGCGCGCCGCCGGCGAAGAACCAGTCGTTGAAGTCGTCGAACCCGTACTTGCGCTCGAGGATGGTGGCGAGAATTCCCGATCGCGCCTTGATGACCGCCGGCAGGTCCGGCCGCAGCAGGTACAGGTAGCCGGCGAGGCCCGCGCCGCCCAGCGCCAGCCAGAAGGGGAGCGTGCCGAAGGAATGCAGCACCATGGCGCCCGCGCCGTGGAAGTGCTTCGCCATCTCCGTCATCGTCACGCTCGGCGCGATCGACTGGCCGAACCAGCCGCCGTAGAGCATGGGCCCGATCGCGAGCCAGCCGATCACCACGGAGGGAATGGCCAGCAGGACGAGCGGTGCCGTCACCACCCAGGGCGTCTCGTGGGGCTTGCCGTCATGCTCGTGGCCCGGCGCATCGTGCCCATGATGGTCGTGCGACTCGAACCGCTCCTTGCCGTGAAAAGCGAAGAAGACGAGGCGGAAGGAATAGAAGCCGCCGACGAAGACGCCGGCCAGGGCCAGCACGTAGGCGAAGGCCGCGCCCGGCGTCTGCGACAGGTGCAGCGCCTCGATGATCGAGTCCTTGGAGAAGAATCCCGCGAACGGCGGCAGCCCCGCGTTGGCCAGCGCCCCGACCAGCACCGTGAAATAGGTGATGGGCATGTACTTGCGCAAGCCGCCCATCCGGCGCATGTCCTGCTCGTGGTGCAGGGCGATGATGACCGAGCCGGCACCCAGGAAGAGCACCGCCTTGAAGAACGCGTGCGTCATCAGGTGGAAGATCGCCACGGGATAGGCGGCGGCCCCCAGCGCCATGGTCATGTAACCCAGCTGCGACAGCGTGGAATAGGCGACGACCCGCTTGATGTCGACCTGCACGATGGCCACCAGCGCCATGAAGAAGGCGGTGATGGCGCCGATCACGATCACGAAGGAGAGCGCCGTCTGCGACAGCTCGAAGAGCGGCGACATGCGCGCCACCATGAAGATGCCCGCGGTGACCATGGTCGCGGCGTGGATCAGCGCCGAGATGGGCGTGGGGCCCTCCATGGAGTCCGGCAGCCAGACGTGCAGCGGGAACTGCGCGCTCTTGCCCATGGCGCCGATGAAGAGCCCGATGCAGATGATGGTGCCCAGCGCCCAGGACTGGCCGGGCACCAGCTCGATGCCCGTGTGCGCGAGCGAGGGCGCCTTCGCGAACACCAGCGAATAGTCCAGCGTGCCGAAATAGGCGAAGACGAAGCCGATGCCGAGCAGGAACCCGAAGTCGCCCACGCGGTTCACGAGGAAGGCCTTGAGGTTCGCGTAGATGGCGGTGGGGCGCCTGTACCAGAAGCCGATGAGGAGGTAGGAGACCAGGCCCACCGCCTCCCAGCCGAAGAAGAGCTGCAGGAAGTTGTTGGCCATCACCAGCATCAGCATCGCGAAGGTGAAGAGCGAGATGTAGGCGAAGAAGCGCTGGTAGCCGTCGTCGTCGGCCATGTAGCCGATGGTGTAGACGTGCACCATGAGCGACACGAAGGTGACGACGACCATCATCACCGCGGTGAGGCGGTCGACGAGGAAGCCCACGCTGATCGACCACCCGGCGCCGGAGAGCCAGGTGTAGAGCTCGCCCGCGAAGGAGCGCCCGGCGGCCACTTCGCGCAGCAGCACGAGCGAGGCGGCGAGCGAGATCGCCACCGCGGCGATCGTCACCGTGTGGGCGAATGCGCGGCCCAGCTTCCGGCCGAGGAGCCCGGCCAGCACCGCGCCCACCAGGGGAGCGAAGGCGGCGATGGCGGCGATCGTCATCGGCTTCATGGACGCCTCATCCTTTCAGCGTTCCGAGGTCGTCGACGTGGATCGACCTCAGGTTGCGGAACAGCGTCACGAGGATCGCCAGCCCGATGGCGGACTCCGCCGCCGCGACGGTGAGGATGAAGAACACGAACACCTGCCCCGAGGGATCGTCCAGGAAGTGCGAGAAGGCGATGAAGTTCATGTTCACCGCGAGCAGCATCAGCTCGATGGCCATGAGGATGACGATGAGGTTCTTCCGGTTGAGGAAGATGCCCGCCACGGCGATGGCGAAGAGGATGGCCCCGAGGACGAGGTAGTGGTTCAGCGGGATCATGGCGCAGTGCCCTCCCCGCCCGCAGCCGCGGGCGGGCGCGGTTCGTCCTTCACGATCTTCAGGCGCCCCGCCTTGGTGGCGGCGAGCTGCACGGACGGATCCTGGTAGTGCGTTTCCTTGCGCCGGCGCAGCGTGAGCGCGATGGCGGCGACGATCGCCACCAGCAGCACGACGGCCGCCAGCTCGAACGGGAACACGTAGTCGGTGTAGAGGAGCCGGCCGAGCTGCCTGGTGTTGGAGAACCCGGCCGGAGGCGCTCCGGGCGAGGGCATCGCCGCCGCGCCGAACTCGCGGGACGCGAGCACGAGCGCCATCTCGAGTGCCATCAGCAAACCCACGCCGATGGCGAGCGGCGCGTGGCTGCGGAAGCCCTCGCGCAGCCGGTCGAAGCTGATGTCCAGCATCATCACCACGAAGAGGAAGAGCACCATCACCGCGCCCACGTAGACGAGGACCAGGACGACGGCCAGGAACTCCGCGTAGAGGAGCAGCCAGAGGTCCGCGGCGGTGAAGAACGCCAGCACCAGCCAGAGCGCGGCGTGCACCGGATTGCGTGCCGTGATGACGCGCAACGCCGCCAGCACGAGGATCGCGGCACTCACGTAGAAGGCGGCGAGCGGGAGGCTCATCGGAATCTCGCGTCCTCGGCGCGGTCGGCGGCAATCTGCGCCTCGTACTTGTCGCCGATCGCCAGCAGCACCGGCTTGGTGTAGTAGAGGTCGCCTCTCGCCTCCCCGTGGTACTCGAGGATGCGCGTCTCGACGATGGAGTCCACCGGACAGCTCTCCTCGCAGAAGCCGCAGAAGATGCACTTGGTGAGGTCGATGTCGTAGCGCGTGGTGCGGCGCGTGCCGTCCTGGCGCTCCTCGCTCTCGATGGTGATCGCGAGCGCCGGGCAGACGGCCTCGCACAGCTTGCAGGCGATGCAGCGCTCCTCCCCGTTGGGGTAGCGGCGCAGCGCGTGCAGGCCCCGGAAGCGCCCGCTCTGCGGCGTCTTCTCCTCGGGGAAGAAGACGGTGATCTTGCGGGCGAAGAGGAAACGCCCGGTGAGGCCCAGGCCCTTCAGCAGTTCCGTGAGCATCAGGCTGGAGACGATTTCGCGCGCGCGGTTCCACATGGCCGTCACTTCCCGAACCAGATGGAAAAGGGAGCGATGTCGCGCAGCGGCTCGAGCATCATGACGCCCGTCAACGCGATCCACACCAGCGTGATGGGGATGAACACCTTCCAGCCCAGCCGCATGATCTGGTCGTAGCGGTAGCGCGGGAAGGACGCGCGCACCCACAGGAACATGAACATGAAGAAGGCGGTCTTCGCGAGCAGCCAATGGATGCCGGGTACCGCGAGGAGTCCCAGGAGCGGCACGCCGCGCAGGAAGGCGAAGTTGAACGGCGAGAGCCAGCCGCCGAGAAAGAGCAGGCTCGCGAGCGTCGAGACGAGGATCATGTTCGCGTACTCGGCGAGGAAGAAGACCGCGAAGGTCATCCCCGAGTACTCGACGTGGAAGCCGGCCACCAGCTCGCTCTCGCCTTCGGCCACGTCGAATGGTGCGCGGTTGGTCTCGGCGAGGCCGGCGATCAGGTAGACGACGAAGAGCGGCAGGAGCGGCAGCCAGAACCACTCGATGAATCCCCAGTTGCCGTCCTGGCGCCCCACGATCTCGGTGAGGTTCAGGCTCTGCCCGGCCATCAGCGCGCCCACCAGCGCGAAGCCCATGGCGATCTCGTAGGCCACGACCTGCGCCGCCGAGCGCATGGCACCGAGGAAAGCGTACTTCGAGTTCGAGGCCCAGCCGGCGATGATGATCCCGTAGACGCCCATCGAGGTCATCGCCAGCACCACGAGGAGCCCCGCATCGACGTTGGCGACCACCCAGCCGGGAGCAAAGGGCACCACCGCCCACACGGCGAGCGCGGGCGCGACCGCGAGGATGGGGGCGAGGAAGAACAGCCCCTGCGAGGCACCCGTCGGGACGATGCGCTCCTTCATGAGGAGCTTGATGGCGTCCGCGATGGGCTGCAGCACGCCCTTCCAGCCGACGCGGTTGGGGCCCTTGCGCACCTGGATCCAGCCGATCACCCAGCGCTCGACGAGCTGGTAGTAGAGGACGGTCAGGAGCAGCGGCACCAGGACGGCGACGATTCCCGCGAGGGACTTCGCGAACACCCAGGCGTGCGGGCCCCACACCGGGCCGAACCAGCCCTGGACGGCGCCCTGCACGATGCCGAGCATTTCCGTCATGCCGCCGCCTCCGCGGTGACCTTGGCCAGCGTGATCGGTCCTTCGCCCAATTCGACCGTCGCGGCAATGCCGCGCGCGACGCGCACGCAGCCGTCCGGCAACGCCGGGTCGATCGCGACGGCAAGCTCGGCTTCGCCGCCGCCCTGCGCCACGCGCACGCGATCGCCTGCCGCCAGTCCTGCCGCCGCGGCGGTGGCGGCATTCAGGCGCGCCTGGGCGGCGGCCTTCGCGTCCGCGGTTTTCTGCAGGCTGGGGGCACGGCGCACCTGGGCATCGGTTCCGTAGATGGGCCATTCGGCCACGCGTTCCAGCCCCGTCCCGGCGGTCGCGAGCGTGAAGGAGAACGGCGCCAACTCGTTCGACAGGCCGGCGTCGGACCACGCCTGCAGGTCGGGCGCGATCGAGGCGCGCACCGCCTCGATCGTCTCCGCTTCGAAACCGGGGAGGCCGAGCAGGTCGCCCAGCATGCGCAGCACCTTCCAGCCGGGGCGCGCCTCGTCGCGGGGCTTCACGACGGCGTGGAACGACTGCACGCGGCCTTCCATGTTGATGAAGGTCCCTGCCGTCTCCGCCGAGGGCGCGATGGGCAGGATCACGTGCGCGTACTCCGGTGCCCAGCAGCGCCACGCGGCGAGCGCCACGACGAACTCGGCCTGCTTCAGCGCGGCAATCGCCGCCGGCGCCATGGCCGCATCGCGCTCGGGCTCGAACCCGGCGACGATCCAGGCCTTGCGCGGGTCCCGCACCATGGCGCGGGTATCCATGCCGTCCGCGGCGGGGAAGGCGCCGACGAGCCTCGCGCCCACGCTGTTGGCGTTCTGGGCGAGAACGCCGAACCGGGCTCCGGCCAGGCGCGCAATCTCCCGGGCGATGGCCACGAGCACCGCATAGTCCGGATGCTGCTGCGCGTAGTTGCCGAGGAAGACGGCGCAACGCTCGCGCCCGACGAGGCTCTTTGCGATCGCGCGGGCCGCCTCCGTCACGGCGACTGCGCTGGCCGCCCTGGCGACTTCGCCTTCCAGCGGCTTTCCGGAGGCCTCCGCGACGGCGCACGCCACCGCGGCCAGTGCCTGCGCAAGTCCCGAAGGACGCGCCACGAG
>CAZOIB010000390.1:0-1777 GCA_964579785.1 uncultured Lysobacter sp.
AGATCCGCTCCATACCCACGCTGATGGTGTTCCGCGAGCAGATCATCGTCTTTTCCCAGCCCGGGGCGCTGCCGCAGGGCGCGTTCGAGGAGGTCGTCGAGAAGTCGAAGACGCTCGACATGGAGATGGTGCGCAAGCAGATGGCGGAACAGGAAGCGGCAGCGGGCAACCCGCAGTAACGCGGTCGCGGCACCCCCGGCGGGGCCGGGACTATTCCCCGGACTTGCCGGCGCCGAGTTTCGCCACGCCCTTGGGGGGCTTGGCGCCGGAGAGCAGGACGACCATCGGCGTCCCGTCCTCCTTCCACGAGCGCACCGCGTCGCGGCAGATCTCCACGAAAGTCGCGAACTGGTCGGGGTGGGCGGCGAGCAGCGTGTCGATGTGGTCGTAGTAGACGAGGTAGCCCGGCGCGTCGATCCACTCCATGTCGGTGAGGCATTCCTCCATCGCGTCCCAGTTGTCGCCGAAATGGCCCGGGAAGTGCAGCGCGGTCGCGACGTGGTTGAGCAGCTGCTCCTTGCGCGCGATGTTCCTGCCCTCGATGTGGAAGAAGGCGTGCTTCGCCCGCTTCGCAGCCATCTGCACCTCCTTGGGCGTGGCGTGCTGCGGCAGGAAGAAGACGCCGCCCAGCTCGTCCCCGAGCAGGTCGTTCAGCGCATCAAGGGGCATGGCCGGGCCTCATTCGCGGATACGCCGGAAGGTGGCGTAGTGGTCGTCCGTGTACCAGTATTCCCCGCTCCGGCCGGCGACGATGCGCCGCGCGCCGCGGGTGCGTTCGCCGGGCGTCTTCACCGTGAATTCGCGATAGTAGCCGCGCTTCTGCTTCGGCAGGCGCGCCTCGCGGTTGCCGAATGCCACGCCGTCCCTGGCGTAGGGGTAGGGCCCTCCCTTCCTGATCAGGGCAAGCGTCTCCCGCGCCTCCTTCGGCAGCTGCGTGACGGCGACCTCCGCGGATGCCGGATCCGGCGCGCGCTGTGCCAGGCTTGCCGGGGCCCCGAGAGCCAGCAGGATGGCCAGAGCTGCCCAGGCGAGGGCGCGCGCGATCATGCTTCATTCGCCCTTCGGGCGGTTCGGGCAATCCGATTTGAGGCAATCGGCGTACAGGTACAGCGAGTGGTCGCGGATCGCGAAGCCGCGGTCGCGGGCCACCCGCGACTGGCGCTTTTCGATCTCCGGGTCGTAGAACTCCTCCACGCGGCCGCACTGCAGGCAGACGAGGTGATCGTGGTGCTTGCCTTCGTTCAGCTCGTAGACGGCCTTGCCGCCCTCGAAGTGGTGGCGCACCAGGAGCCCGGCCTGCTCGAACTGCGTGAGCACCCGGTAGACCGTGGCCAGCCCGATGTCGGCGTGTTCGTCGAGCAGGCGCCGGTAGACGTCCTCGGCCGTCAGGTGGCGCTCGGGGCTGGTCTGGAAGAGATCCAGCACGCGCAGCCGCGGCGCGGTGACCTTCAGGCCGGTGCTGCGCAATTCCTTGGGGTCGCTCATGGCAGGCTGGTTCCTTGGAGGCTCGTGAATCATAACCGTGTTCGAATCCTCCGGGGCGGAGGCGCCGGGCCCCCGCGCTATAATCGCGGCCATGCTTCCCCTGCGAATTCTCGTCACTCTCGTCGTTGCGGCCGCGCTCGCCGGTTGCGGTTCGATCATCCACCGGATCGACATCCAGCAGGGCAACATCATCGCGCCCGAGACCTTCGCGAAGCTGAAGCCCGGCATGACCAAGGCCGACGTGCGCCAGCTGCTGGGCACACCGCTGCTCGCGGACATCTTCCACGCCAAC
>CAZOIB010000391.1:0-1929 GCA_964579785.1 uncultured Lysobacter sp.
AAGGGGGGCGTGCCGCGTCCGCCGAAGGCCGCGGCGCCCGCGTCGGGCAAGCCGACGACCCCGGCCAAGGCCGGCACGAAGTACGGGGCCGCACGCATGGAACTCAAGCTCCTGAACGAGCAGGGCCAGCCGGCCTCGACGGTCGCCGCCGACGCGCTCGGCGAGCTGAAGCCGGGCGCGGTCGTGAAGGCCGAGATCTTCGCCGCGGGCCAGAAGGTCGACGTGCACGGCACGTCGATCGGCAAGGGCTTCGCCGGCACGATCAAGCGCTACAACTTCAACTCGGGGCGTGCGTCGCACGGCAACTCGCGCTCGCACAACGTGCCGGGCTCGATCGGCATGGCGCAGGATCCCGGTCGCGTGTTTCCAGGCAAGCGCATGTCGGGCCACCTCGGCGCCGTCGCCAGCACCGTGCAGAACCTCGAGATCGCCCGGGTCGACGCCGAGCGCGGCCTGCTGATGGTTCGCGGCGCGGTCCCCGGGTCGAAGAACGGCAACGTCGTCGTGACCCCGGCCGT
Source organism: uncultured Lysobacter sp. (assembly GCA_964579785.1). Taxonomy (GTDB): domain Bacteria; phylum Pseudomonadota; class Gammaproteobacteria; order Burkholderiales; family Usitatibacteraceae; genus FEB-7. The sequence goes on from CAZOIB010000391.1 coordinate 519, forward strand.
GCGCACGCCCGCCGCCGGCAAGCACGCGACGAAATAGGCGCGAGGAGCGTAGCCAATGGAACTGAAACTGCTCGACGCCAAGGGCCAGGCAGCATCGAAGGTCGAGGCGCCGGACACGATCTTCGGCCGTGACTTCAACGAGCCGCTGATCCACCAGGTCGTCATCGCCTACCGCGCGAACGGCCGCAGCGCGAACCGCGCGCAGAAGGATCGCAGCGACGTCAAGCACTCGACGAAGAAGCCGTTCCGCCAGAAGGGCACCGGCCGCGCGCGCGCCGGCATGACCTCCAGCCCCCTGTGGCGCGGCGGCGGCAAGATCTTCCCGAATTCGCCCGACGAGAACTTCTCGCACAAGGTCAACCGGAAGATGTACCGCGCCGGCGTGTGTTCCATTCTCTCGCAGCTTGCGCGCGAGGATCGGGTCGCCGTCATCGAGGACATCGCCGTCGAGGCCCCCAAGACCAAGCTGCTCGCCGACAAGATCAAGGCGATGGGCATGGGCCTGAACGGCGAGTCGGTGCTCGTGATCACCGACAACCTCGACGAGAACCTCTATCTCGCTTCGCGCAACCTGCCGCACGTGCTGGTCGTGGAGCCCCGCTATGCCGACCCGGTCTCGCTGGTGCACTTCACCAACGTGCTGATCACCCGGCCGGCGCTTGCCAAAGTCCAGGAGATGCTGGGATGAATCAGGAGCGTCTGATGACGGTGCTCGTCGCGCCCATCGTCTCCGAGAAGGCGACGATGGTCGCCGAGAAGAACGGGCAGGTGGCCTTCCGCGTCCTGCAGGACGCGACCAAGGACGAGATCCGGGCGGCGGTCGAGCTGCTGTTCAAGGTCGAGGTCGACTCGGTGCAGGTGCTGAACCAGAAGGGCAAGCAGAAGCGCTTCGGCCGCTTCAACGGCCGCCGGCGCAACGTGCGCAAGGCCTACGTGAACCTGAAGCCGGGCCAGGAAATCAACTTCGCGGAGGCAATCTAGATGCCTGTCGTCAAGACGAAACCGACTTCGCCGGGTCGTCGCTCGATGGTGAAGATCGTGACCCCGGGCCTGCACAAGGGGGGGCCGGTCGACGCGCTGACCGAGTCCATGAAGCGCGGCTCCGGGCGCAACAACCTGGGCCACATCACCACGCGGCACAAGGGCGGCGGGCACAAGGCGCACTACCGGATCGTCGACTTCCGCCGCAACAAGGACGGAATCCCCGCGAAGGTCGAGCGCCTCGAATACGACCCGAACCGCAGCGCGCACCTTGCGCTGCTGTGCTATGCCGACGGCGAGCGCCGCTACATCCTGGCGCCGCGCGGCGTCACGCCGGGCACGGTGCTGATGAGCGGGGCCGAGGCGCCGATCCGCTCGGGCAACACGCTTCCGATCCGCAACATCCCGGTGGGTTCGTCGATCCACTGCA
>CAZOIB010000392.1:0-1861 GCA_964579785.1 uncultured Lysobacter sp.
CCCAAGCTGGCGGCATTCGCGATGGCGATACGGCTTCTGGTGAACGGCCTGCTGGACCTGGCGCACGACTGGCAGCAGATGCTCGCGATCCTGGCGGTGCTGTCGATGGCGGTCGGCAACGTCACGGCGATCGCGCAGACCAACCTGAAGCGCATGCTGGCGTACTCCACCATCGCCCACATGGGCTTCATGCTGCTCGGCCTGCTTTCGGGGGTGGTGGGCGGCAACTGGCTCAACGCCGCGGATGCCTACGCCTCGGCGATGTTCTACACCGTGACCTACGTGCTGACCTCGCTGGGCTCCTTCGGCATGATCCTGCTGCTGGCGCGCAAGGGATTCGAGTGCGAGAACCTGGACGACCTGAGGGGGCTGAATCGCCGCCATCCTTGGTTCGCCTTCCTGCTCCTGCTGCTGATGTTCTCGCTGGCGGGCGTGCCGCCGACGGTCGGGTTCTACGCCAAGCTGTCGGTGCTGTCGGCCGCGGTGAACGCCGGGCAGATCTGGATCGCCGTGGTCGGCGTGGTCTTCTCCATGATCGGCGCCTTCTACTACCTGCGCGTCGTCAAGTTGATGTACTTCGATGAGCCGCGGGACGACGCCGCGGGCGGCCCGACTCTCGAAGGCCAGGGCCGCGCCCAGCGTACCCTGATGGCGCTGAACTGCCTGGCGCTCCTCGTCCTGGGATTGCGCCCGGATTGGCTGATGGTGATCTGCCACCAGGCCATCAAGGGCCTCTAGGCCGGCCTTGGCGGTCGGCGACCTCGAAGAGCGCTTCGTTTCCGGGGAGGAAGTCTTCAGCGGCGGCCTGTTGCGCGTGCAGCGGGACGTCGTCCGCCTGCCGGACGGCAAGCACGCGGTGCGCGAGTACATCCGGCACCCGGGCGCGGTCGCGGTGGTCGCGCTGACCGCCGACCGGCGGGTCGTCCTCGAGAGGCAGCATCGCTACCCCCTTCGCCGGGCCTTCATCGAGATCCCGGCCGGCAAGCTGGAGGCGGGCGAGGATCCCCTGGACTGCGCCCGCCGCGAACTGCAGGAGGAAACCGGCTATGTCGCGGCCGAATGGCGGCGCCTGGGCGCCGTCCACAACGCCATCGGCTACTCCGACGAGCGCATCGAGCTCTGGTTCGCACGCGGCCTGGAGAAGCGCAAGCAGGCCCTGGACGCGGAGGAGTTCCTGGAGGTTTTGACCCTGCCGTTCGAAGAAGCGCTGGGCTGGATCCGAGACGGCCGGATCACCGACGTGAAGACTATCGCCGGGTTGCTCTGGCTGCAGGCGTTCGCCCCGGAGGACGCGGCCGGCGGGCGCTAGCCGGGCTTGCGCCCGAACTTCTTTTCGTATTCCTCGGCCAGTTCGGCGTTGGACTTGAAGTGAGGGACGCGGAAGACGAGGCGCCTGACGGCCTGCAGCTGCCAGTTTGCGGCATCCCGGACCTCGGCTTCCCAGTAGTGCTGGGCGAACTTCAGGTTGCGCTCCTGGTCCATCTCGAAATACTGGCGGGCGCGCAGGCTGTCGAACAGGTAAAGCCGGCCTTCGATGATCTTGAAGCTCTGGCTGTCGCCGGCCACCGGAATGCCGTAGACCATGCCCTGCGCGCTGAAGCCGCCGAACTGCGGGACATAGCGTTCCGGGTTGGTGATGAACTGCCGGCGGCTCTCGTCGCTCGCGAACCGGTAGATGTAGCCGCGGTGGTCCGCCTTGATGTCGGCGCGTCCGCGCTCCGCCCGCCCGGTGGCGAAGTAGGCCACCGGGTCGAAGCCGTGGAGCATGAGGCTGCTGTCCGCCCCCTCGGGCGTGTAGAACATCGTCCCGCAGCCACCGAGGAGGGCTGCGACCAGCGCCGCGGCGGCAGCCCGTCCCCGG
>CAZOIB010000393.1:0-24551 GCA_964579785.1 uncultured Lysobacter sp.
TGCCGCGGATGAGATCGCACATCTCGTCCACGCGCGCCGCGGTGAGCCGCGAGACCGCGCGGCCATTGACGAGGAGCGCGGGCCCCTGGTCGCAGAGGCCCGTGCACGACGTGGTGTCCACGCTTACCAGCCCGTCCTCCGAAACCTTGCCCTTCTCGACCCAGAGATTGCGGCACAGGCGATCGAGCAGCGGCAGGCTCCCCAGCATGCGGTCGGTGATGTTGTCGCTGAAGAGGACCCGGTAGTGGCCGCGCGGCCAGATCGAGAGGAAGGAATAGAACGTCGCGACACCCAGGATCTTGGCCCGCGGCAGGGCGAGGCGCGCCACGATGCAGTCGATCGCCTCCGGCGCGATCCAGCCGCATTCCTCCTGCACTTCGCGCAGCACCTGCAGAACCTCGTGGGGATCGTGCCGGTGCCGGGCCATCGCCGCGGCGGCGACTCCGGCTGCGTCGGGAAACCTGGGAAGGACGGCAGGCATGGGCTTGGGGCACCGTGTCGAACCTGCCCGTGCGGGCAAGCCGCCACACTGTCCAAGCTACCCCTTCCCGACTCGCGTTTCTTGATGCCGATCTAATGACCCGCGCATTTGTCGCGTGCGCCAACCGGCGTGCCGGGGCCGACGTCGAGCCGGGAAGTCTCGCCCGCGGCGCCGTTCTCGCCTAGACTCGCGACTTTCGTCACGGATCGTGCCACATGAGCGAGGCAATGCCAGGGACTCCACGGCGCATCGCCCCGGTGTCCGGTATCGCAGTGCCGTGAGGGCGTGGCGTGATGCCGGTGGAGTGCGCAAGATCGAGGTGGTCGACGCGGACGACTCCGGCAGCGTGGTCACGGAGTACTACTACCGGGACGGCGCCCTGGTCTTCGCCTACATCGCGGTCAAGGGGTTCAACGACGCCGGGCGGGAAGTGACGCGCGTCGAGCAGCGCCAGTATTTCCGCGATGGGCGTCTCGTGCTATGGCTGGGCGGCCTGGAGAAGGCGCCGATTCCCGCGACGGACCCGGAGTTCGCCCGGGAGTCGAGTGAGCGCGCGGCCGCCTCCGCTTTCTATCTCGAGGCCGCAAAAGCGGCGTACGCCCAGCCCGGCACTGTCCGCGTCGGCGGCGCGACCAAGCTGACCACGGGCAAGGTCGTCTCCCTCACCCAGGGCGATCCGAACTGCCGCCAGACCGAGCGAGTGCCGTTGGTGAAGACGGCCCGCGTCATCGATGCCGCGCCGCCGGCGAAGCCGGCGACCGCCGGGCGTCCGCAGGGCCAGGCGTCGTTCTGCACCTCCCTCGAGGAGCCCGTCTTCACCTGCCGGACTGGCGCCAAGCTCGTTTCGGTCTGCGCCTCGAAGGACGCCACGCCGGCACGGGGCCATGCGCAGTACCGGTTCGGCAAGCCCGATTCGCGCGACCCGCTGGAACTCGTCCTCCCCGAAAACCTGGCGCCGCCAGCCCGGGTCGCGACTGCGCAATCCGTCCCGTATGCCGGCGGCGGCGCGGCGTGGATGCGTTTCCTCAAGGGGGACCACGCGTACGTCGTGTTCACCGGCATCGGCAAGTGGGGCCCCAGGGGCGAGACGCAGGAACGCGCCGGCCTCGTCGTCGAGCGCGGCGGCAAGCGCATCGCCCATCTTCCCTGCACGGGCCCCGTGACGAGCAGCCTCGGCCCCGACTGGTTCGAAAAAGTCGGGCTGGAGAGCCGCGGCGAGGACTTCGACCTGCCGCCATGACGCGGCCCGTCCCATTGCAGGAAGGTGATCCGCGTGGTACCCGGGGCCGGAGTCGAACCGGCAAGCCTCGCGGCTGCGGATTTTAAGTCCGCTGCGTTTACCAGTTTCGCCACCCGGGCACGTAGTCGAGGAACGAGCCGACAATAACGACAGTCGAGGAACGAGCCGACAAATAGGCTGCCGAGTGTACACGCCGTGCGAAAATGCCGTCCGTGAACGCCCTTCGCCTGCTACCAGTCGTCCTCGCCCTCGGCGTCCTCGCCGCCCATTTCTACCGCGGCCAGTCGTGGGTTCCGTTCGGCATGACGGTGGCGCTGCTGCCCTTCCTCTTCATCCGCGCACCCTGGGCGGCGCGCGTCCTGCAGGCGGCCCTCGTGATCGGGGCGCTGGAGTGGATCCGCACCGCCGCCGCCTTGATCGCATTGCGGGTTTCCATGGGCATGCCGTGGACTCGCCTGGCGATCATCCTCGGCGTCGTCGCACTGGCCACCGGGCTCTGCGCGCTCATCTTCCGGTCGCGCGCGGTCAAGGCACGCTTCGGACTGCCGCAGAAGTGAATAGGGGGCGCCCACGGCGCCCCCCGAACTAGTGGATCTCGATCCGGTGCGTGGCCGTTCCCTTGGACTTCGGAAGCGTGAGCATCAGGACGCCGTCGGCATACGTCGCCTCGGCCTTGGCGAAATCGACCTCGGCCGGCAGCGTGAAGGCGCGGCTCATCGCGCCGTAGTAGCGCTCGCTGCGCAGCACCTTGCCTTCCTTCTCCTCCTTCTTCTCGCGGCGAACCTCCGCCGTGATCGACACCATGTTGCCATCCACGTCGACGTGGATGTCCTCCCTGGCCACACCCGGCACGTCCGCCTTCACCAGGTAGCGGTCGTCCTTCTCCTCGACGTCCACCTTGATCGCCGGCGTTGCCGGTTCGGTGTTCATCCACATCGGCATCAACCCGCCCTTGAGCATGGTCGGGAAGTCCGGCTCGAAAAGGCTCAACGGTTTCAGCGTACGCATAGACCCTCCTACGCATGCAATGACGTGACAGCCTCAACTGCGCCGCCACACGGGAACATGCAACCGAAACGCCCCGCGAATCGAGCATAGCGCGGGGGTTGGAACGCGTCTTGCCGGGGGTCAAGAAGCCTGCGGATTTCGCGCCGCGACCAGCTCGCAGATGCGGTCCAGGGTATCGAGCGTGGCGTAGTCCGCCTCGGCGATCTCGACCCCGAAGCGCTGGTGCACCGCGATCAGGAAGTTGAGCCAGTCCATCGAGTCGAGGTCGACCTGGTCGCGCAGGAGCTTCTCCGGCGCCACGTCGCCCTCCTCGAGTTCGGGTGCGATCTTCCTCAGTTCCGCGAAGACCAGCGGGCGCAGTTCGATGGCGTTCATAGCTTTTCCGGTTCCTGGAGGCGGCGCGAGAGTTCGACGAGGAAGGCGGCGCCGCGGTGGCCGTCGCTCACGCGGTGGTCCGCCGCGAGTGTGGCCACCAGCGCCGGACGCGCGACCACGTTTCCGTCCTCCACCCATGGGCGCACGGCCACGCGCCCGAATCCGACGATGGCCACCTGCGGCGGGTAGATGACCGGAAAGGTCGATTCGACACCGGTATCGCCGAGGTTGCTCACGGTGATCGTGGGATCCGAGAACTCGGAGCTGCGCAGGCTCCCCGCCCGCGCGCGCTTCACCAGGTCCGCAAGCTTCGCCATCAGCGCGTCGATCGCCAGTTCCTGCACGTCGTGGATCCCGGGGGCCACGAGTCCGCCCTGGCGCAGCGAGATGGCCACCCCGGTGTGCACCGCAGCCGAGGGCCGGTAGACGCCGTCCTGCCACGTGCCGTTCAGGTCCGGGAAGGCGGAGAGCGCCAGCGCCACGGCCTTCAGCTGCACCGCGGCCATGAGGATGCGCGCGGTCAGCGGCCGGTTCGCGTTCGCAGCGGCGAGCCAGGCTAGCGCGCGCTGCATCGGGATCGTCTCGGCGAGGTAGTAGTGCGGAATCTCGCGCTTGGAGCGGCTCATGGCGGCCGCGATGGCCTTGCGCATCTCGGCCACCCTGTCCACTGCCGGTGCCGCCGGGGCCGGAGCTGCTGCCTTGCCGGCCGCCTTCTCGATGTCGTCGATGGTCACGGCGCCATGCGGTCCGGTGCCCGGGATGGCGTCCGCGTCGATGCCGAGCTCGCGGGCCCGCTTGCGCGCAGCGGGCGACACGGGCCGCCGCTCCGTCGGCGCAGCCTCCGGGCGCTGGGGCGCAGGCACCACGCCCGGCTTCTCGCCCGGCGCCAGGAAATGCGCGATCACCGTGCCGACGGGAATCCTGGTGCCCGGCTCGACGAGCAGGGAATCGACCACGCCCTCCTGCCAGGTCTCCACCTCCACGGCAGCCTTGGTGGTGTCCACCACGGCCACGACGTCACCTTTCTTCACGGCATCGCCGGGCTTCACCTTCCACTCGAGAAGCGTGCCCTCGTCCATGTCGGCGCCGAGCGACGGCAGCTTGAACTCGATCATGCGAAGAGGCCCTTCGCCGCGGCGACGATCCGGTCCGGCTGCGGCAGCGCCGCCTCCTCGAGATGCTTCGGATACGGAATCGGCACTTCCTCGCGGCACACGCGCGCGACCGGCGCGTCGAGATCGTAGAAGCCCTGCTCCATGATGCGCGCCATGATCTCGGCGGAAAGGCTGCCGCTGCGCCAGCCCTCGTCGACGACCACCACGCGCCGCGTCTTGCGCACCGACGCGAGAACGGTGTCCATGTCGAGGGGCCGCAGCACGCGCAGGTCGACCACTTCGGCGTTGATGCCCTCCCCGGCGAGCGTTTCGGCTGCCTGGAGAGCCTTGGGCACGCAGCCGCCATAGGCGACGAGCGTCACCCGCGTGCCCGTCCGCCGCACCTTCGCATGGACGATGTCGATCGCCTCCGAGGACAGCTCGCCCGTGGTCTCGAAGAGCGCCGGGTACTCGAAGACGAGGACGGGATTGGGATCCTCCAGTGCCGCCCCCAGCATGCCGTGGGCGTCGTCTATCGTCGCCGGTGCCACGATCTTGATGCCCGGGATGTGCGCGTACCAGCCCTCGAAGCTGTGCGAGTGCTGCGCCGCGAGCTGGCGGCCGGCGCCCGTGGCCATGCGGATCACCAGCGGCACGTTGAACTGGCCGCCCGACATGTGCCTCAGGATCGCGGCGGTGTTCACGATCTGGTCCAGGGGCAGGAGGCTGAAGTTGACCGTCATCACCTCGACGATGGGACGCATCCCTCCCAGCGCCGCGCCGATGCCCGCGCCCACGAAGCCCAGCTCCGAGAGCGGCGCGTCGCGCACGCGCTCCGGCCCGAACTCCTCCAGCAGTCCCTTGCTGATGGCGTAGGTGCCGCCGTAGCGCCCCACGTCCTCGCCCATCAGGAATACGCGCTGGTCGCGCGCCAGGGCCTCGCGCAGGCCCGTCCTCAGTGCTTCGCGGTAGGTGATCGTCATGGCGCGTACACGTCCTTGGTGAGGTCTGCGACGGGCTCCCAGGTTCCGCTTTCGGCGAAGGCGACCGCGTGCGCGACTTCGGTCTCCACCTGCGCATCGAGTTCCAGGAAGCGCTCCTCGGTGAGGTGGCCCTGCGCCTTCAGGCGCGCCGTGAAGGTGTGGATGGGGCCGCGGCTCTTCCACTGCTCCACCTCGGCCTTGTCGCGGTAGAGCTCGGGGTCGAACATCGAGTGCGCGCGGAAGCGGTAGGTCTGGAACTCGACGAAGACCGGCCCGTCCCGCAGCGCCATTTCGCGCGCCCGTTTCGCCCCCTCGTAGGCGGCCACCACGTCCATGCCATCGACGGCGTACGCCTCCACGCCGTAGGAGGCCGCCTTCACGCACAGGTCCGTCTGCGCCTCGGAGCGCTCGATGGCGGTGCCCATGGCGTAGAGGTTGTTCTCGCAGAAGAACGCCACCGGCAGCTTCCATAGCGCCGCGAGGTTCAGCGACTCGTGGAAGGCGCCCTCCGCCATCGCGCCCTCGCCGAAGAAGCAGGCCGAGAGCCGCTCCTCGCCGCGCAGCTTCGCCGCGAGGGCGAAGCCCACGGCGAGCGGCAGCCCCCCGCCGACGATGGCGTTGCCGCCGTAGAAGCGCGCCGCGGCGTCGAAGAGATGCATCGAGCCCCCGCGTCCGTGCGAGCAACCCTCGAGCTTGCCGAACATCTCGGCCATGATGCGCTCCATCGGCACGCCCTTGAGCAGCGCGTGGCCGTGCTCGCGGTAGGTGGCCACGACGTTGTCGCCGCGGGCGAGCGCGTGCATGGCCCCCGTGGCCACCGCCTCCTCGCCGATGTAGAGGTGCAGGAAGCCGCGGATCTTGCCGGCGCCGTAGAGCTCGGCGCATTTCTCCTCCATGCGCCGGATGCGCAGCATGTCCTTCAAGAGCTTGAGCGAGTTCTCGCGGCCGAACGGCACGGGACCCGCGGGAGGCGGGGCGGCGACGTGGCTCATGAACCTTCCTCCAGGGTGGACAGATCGCCCTCGGGCAATCCCAGTTCGCGCGCCTTCAGGAGCCGGCGCATGATCTTGCCGCTCCTCGTGCGCGGCAGGCTCGCGGAGAACTCGATTTCCTTGGGCGCCACCGCCGCGCCCAGGCGCTTGCGGGCGTGCCCGAGGATCTCCATGCGCAGCGCCTCGCCGGGCTCGAAGCCCTTGCGCAGCGAGACGAAGGCTTTCACCACCTCCCCCACCACGTCGTCGGGCTTGCCGATGACTCCGGCCTCGGCGACGGCGGGATGTTCCATCAGCACGCTCTCCACCTCGAAGGGGCCGATCAGGTGGCCGGCGGACTTGATCACGTCATCCGCGCGCCCGATGAACCAGAAGTAACCCTCCTCGTCGCGCCTGGCGAGGTCCCCGGTGAGGTACCAGCCGTCGACGAAGCACTTGCGGTAGCGCTCCTCCTGGCCGAGGTAGCCGCGGAACATCGAGGGCCACCCGGCGCGCAGCGCCAGTTCCCCTTCCACGCCGGGGCGCTCCTCGATCGCGATCCCCTCCTCCAGGCGATGCACCACGCACGCCTCGACGCCGGGAAGCGGTTTGCCCATCGAGCCGGGCTTCACGTCCATGGCCGCCGTGTTGGCGATCATGATTCCGCCGGTCTCCGTCTGCCACCAGTTGTCGTGGATGGCGAGCCCCAGCGCGTCCTTGCCCCACCACACGGCCTCGGGATTGAGCGGCTCGCCCACGCTCGCGACGAAGCGCAGCATCGGAAAGCTGTGGCTGCGCGCCAGTTCCGCACCCGCCTTCATGAGCATGCGGATGGCGGTCGGCGCCGTGTACCAGACGCTGACCCGCTCCTCCGCGAGGATGCGGTACCAGCGCAGCGCGTCGAAGTCGGCCTCGTCGACGATGCTGGTCACGCCATGGACGAGCGGCGTGACGATGCCGTAGGAAGTGCCCGTCACCCACCCCGGGTCCGCCGTGCACCAGTACACATCGTCCGGATGCAGGTCCAGGGCCACCGTGCCGGTGGCGTAGTGCATCACCACCGCGCCGTGCACGTGCACCGCCCCCTTGGGCATGCCGGTCGTCCCGCTCGTGAAGTGCAGGAAGGAGGTGTCCTCCGGACCGGTGGGCGCCACCTCGCACTGCGGGGATGCCGTGGCGAAGGCCTCGCGGAACTCCGCCGAGTCCACGCGCAGCACGTGCTGGAGCGTGGGCATCGGCACGGCGATCTTCGCGATCTTCTTCTGGTAGAGCGCCTCCGTGGTCACGATCACCTTGCCCCGGCCGAGGTTGACCCGGGTGGCGATCGGCTCCGGCCCGAACGCCGAAAAGAGCGGCGACACCGCCGCGCCCAGCCTGAGACCCGCCAGCACGGCGAAGTAGAGCTCGGGAATGCGCCCGCAGAGGACGAACACGGCGTCGCCGCGCGCCACTCCGAGGGAGCGCAGCACGTTGGCGAAGCGGCTCGAGGCTTCCGACAGCTCGCGATAGGTGATGGCACGCACGTCGCCGGCAGCCGGATGCCAGCGAATTGCGACGTGATCGGCGAGCGGCCCGCACGCGTGCCGCTCCACGGCCTCGTGCGCGATGTTGAGGCCGCCGCCTGGCAGGCCGGCAAGCGCCTCGCGCGCTTCGGCCCAGCTGATCGTCCGGTTCGGGGTGAGCCGCAGGTCGGCGGCGGATTTGCGGATGATGCCCGGTCTCATGGCGTCGCCCTTTCGCACCGGGCAGCCCGCGCAAGGCGCGCGCCGGCGATGTTGTTGGAGTCGACGTTTTCACTCTAGGAGCCCGCACGCCGCATCCGTTGACCTCAGTCAACTGCCCTGCGAAAGCCGGGCGCGACACTGGATGCGGTGCCGCTCGAGCACTTCGACGAGGTACATGCCATGACATCCCGCACCGCCCGCAAGGGGCGCACTGCAACGCCCGAGAAATGGGTCTACCTGTTCTCCGAAGGCAACGCCCGCCGCAAGGACCTGCTCGGCGGCAAGGGCGCCAATCTCGCCGAGATGACGCGCATGGGGCTTCCCGTTCCGCCCGGCTTCATCGTCACCACGCGCGCCTGCAATGCCTACCTCGCCGCCGGCGGTTTCGCCGCCGGCATGTGGCAGCAGGTCGAGAAAGCACTCGCGCGCGTCGAGCGCCTGGCCGGCAAGCGCCTGGGCGATCCCGCGGACCCGCTCCTCGTCTCCTGCCGCTCGGGGGCGCGCTTCTCGATGCCGGGAATGATGGACACGGTGCTCAACATCGGCCTGAACGACGCGGTGGCCGCCGGTCTCGTGAAGCTCACCAACGACGAACGCTTCGTGAACGACGCCTACCGGCGCCTGGTGCAGATGTTCGGGACGGTGGTGCTGGATCTCCCCGACGAGCCCTTCGAGGCCGTCCTCGCCCGCCATCGCGCCGCGAGCGGCGTGGCCAACGATGCCGATCTCGGTGCCGCAACGCTCGCCGACATCACCGCGGAGTTCAAGGCGCTCGTGAAGAAGCGCGCCAGGCGCCCGTTTCCCGACGACCCGCGCGAGCAGCTGCGGCTCGCCACCGAGGCCGTCTTCAAGTCCTGGAACGGCAAGCGCGCCATCGACTACCGCAATGCCGCCGGGATCGCCCATGACCTGGGCACGGCGGTCAACATCCAGACCATGGTCTTCGGCAACATGGGCAGCGGCTCGGGCACGGGGGTGCTCACCACCCGCAACGTCACCTCGGGCGAAAGGAGCCTCGAGGGCGACTACCTGACCAACGCCCAGGGCGAGGACGTCGTGGCCGGCACGCGCGCGACCAAGCCGATCGGCAACCTGCAACGCGAGATGCCGCGCATCTATGCCGAACTCGCGCGCAACTGCCGCACGCTGGAGAAGCACTTCCGCGAAGTCCAGGACGTGGAGTTCACCGTCGAGCGCGGCAAGCTCTGGATGCTGCAGACCCGCGACGCCAAGCGCACCGCGCAGGCGGCCGTGCGCATCGCCGTGGAACTCGCGCTGGAGAAGCTCATCACGCGCGCCGAGGCGGTGGAACGCGTTTCCCCGGACCACGTCGATGCGTTCCTGCATCCGCAGTTCGACCCGAAGGACAAGGCGGCGGCGAAGAAGCGCGGCGACCTGCTGGCCACCGGCCTGAACGTCTCGCCGGGAGCGGCGAGCGGCATCCTCGCCTTCGACGCCGACGTCGCCGAACAATGGGGCGTCGAGGAAAAGAAGGCCGTGATCATGGTGCGGCCGGAAACGAAGCCCGACGACGTGCACGGCATGCTCGCCGCGCGCGGCATCCTGACCAGCCGCGGCGGACGCACGAGCCATGCGGCCCTCGTTGCCAGGCAGTTCGGCAAGCCCGCCGTGGTGGGTGTCTCGGCGATGGAGGTGGACCTCGACAAGCGCGCGTTCACGATCGGTGGCCGCGTCTTCCGCGAGGGCGATGAGGTGTCCGTGGACGGCACCACCGGCGAGGTGTTCGCCGGGAAGCTGAAGACCGTGGTGCCGGAGTTCACCGATCCCTATCTCGCGCGGCTCCTCGGCTGGGCCGACTCCTTCCGCAAGCTGGGCGTCTGGGCCAACGCCGACTACCCGAAGGACGCGCAGCGCGCGCGCGCCTATGGCGCCGAAGGCATCGGGCTGTGCCGCACCGAGCACATGTTCTTCGAGACGGACCGCCTGCCGCTGGTGCAGCAGATGATCCTCGCGAAGTCCGACGCCGAGCGCGAAGGACCGCTCGCGAAGCTGCTGCCCTTCCAGCGCGACGACTTCATCGGCCTCTTCCGCGCCATGGACGGGCTGCCGGTCACCATACGCCTGATCGATCCGCCGCTGCACGAGTTCCTGCCCAGCCATGACGAACTGCTGCGCGACGTGACGCAGATGGAGACGCGCGCGGAGTTCGCCGCCGGCAAGGATCCCATGGGGCTCGCCGGCACGCTCGCGCAGAAGAAGCGGCTCCTCGAGGCGGTCGGCGCCATGCGCGAGGCCAATCCCATGCTCGGCCTGCGCGGGGTGCGTCTCGGCATCCACCTGCCGCAGCTCGTGCGCATGCAGGTGCGCGCCATCTTCGAGGCGGCCTGCCGGTGCAAGCGCGAGGGCGTCAAGGTGTACCCCAAGATCATGATCCCGCTCATCGCCCACAACAACGAGCTGAAGATCGAGGACGCGATCCTCGAGAAGGAGGCGCGCGCGGTGATGCAGGAACAGGGCGTGCGCGTGAAGTACCAGTTCGGCACCATGATCGAGATCCCGCGCGCGGCGCTCACCGCCGGCGATATCGCCCGCTACGCGCAGTTCTTCTCCTTCGGCACCAACGACCTCACCCAGACCACCTTCGGCATCTCGCGCGACGACGCCGAGACGGGCTTCCTGCGCGAGTACCTCGAGAAGGGCATCCTGCCGGAGAACCCCTTCGCCACCATCGACCGCGCCGGCGTGGGGGCCCTCATGGAGATGGGCGTACGCCAGGGACGCGCGGCAAGACCGGAGCTCGAGGTCGGCATCTGCGGCGAGCACGGCGGCGATCCGTCTTCGATCGACTTCTGCCACCGCATCGGGCTCGACTACGTGAGCTGCTCCCCCTATCGCGTGCCGGTGGCGCGCCTGGCCGCGGCCCAGGCTGCGCTGGCCGCCAGGCAGTAGCCGGGAGCTCTACTCGGAGGCGATCTCCGGCAGCGGCCGGCGCCGCTCGACGTGGAAGCGGATGAGCGCGGCCAGGCGGTAGAGCGCGTGCACGAACTTGCCGTAGGGCATGGTGACGAAGAGCGCCAGTACGACGCCCAAGTGCGCCACCAGCAGCAAGCCCATGGCGCGCGTCTCGCGGAAGGCGAGCAGCAGGAGGCCCGTCAGGCTGGTGAGGAAGAGCAGCGCCAGGAAGCCCGTCTCCATGCCCTTCTGTTCCGGATCCGCGAGTTCCGGATCGCGCCGGCGCTTGAGCCACACGAGACCGGCGGGCCCGACGAGCAGCCCGATGCCACCCACGGTCCCGAGCAGCACCGGGAGGCTCCAGAAGGGATACGGCGCCTTCCAGCCGAACACGTAGTGGTAGATCGTAGCGACGCTGGTGGCCGCGAAGCAGAGCAGGAAGCCGTAGAACGTCAGGTGGTGGAAACGCCGCCGCGCGAACGATGGCCTGGCATCCGGATAGGTGCAGCCGTCGCCGCCGCCATCGAGGTACTTCAGGGTGAGCGCGTCGCCCAGCGCGCTCCCCGTCGTCTCCGGCACCAGGAAGTCCCCGCCCTTCTCCTCCAGGTCGTGCCAGAAGCGGTGCAGGCTCACCGCGAAGGCGATTGCGACGAAGGCGGATACCGAACCGAAGACGGCGACCATCGCGTTGTGGGGAAGCACCGCGTAGAAGGATCCCTGCGCGTCGGACCACGCCTGGAAGAGGCGCCCCGGATCATTGAGCAGCGCGGCGAAGAGCAGCATGAACGCAAGGCTCGCCGCCGTGGCGAGGCTCGTCACCAGGCCGTTTCGATCGAAGGCGCGCGCGAGGAAACCGGGCCAGGCGTACTTGCGGTACGACTGCGCGCGCACCTGCGCGAGGATGCGCGGGAAGTTGAGCTGGAACTCGTGCGGCGGCGCGTACTGGCAGGCATAGAGGCATGAGCCGCAGTTGTGGCACAGGTTGGCGAGGTAGTGGATGTCGTTTTCGGGGAACTCCAGGCGGCGCTGCAGCGCGGGAAAGACGGCGCAGTAGCCCTCGCAGTAGCGGCAGGCGTTGCAGATCGCGAGGACGCGCTGCGCCTCCGCGACCAGTTCCTCCAGGCGGGTCCCGTTACCCGCGGGCATGGCGCGCGGCCTCCTCGCCCGCGATGCGCCCGAAGGTGGTGCCGATGGCCATGCCGATGCCGGCGAGATAGCCCTTGCCGAGGATGTTGCCGGCCATGATCTCGCCGGCGGCGAAGATGTTTGCGGCAGGCTTGCCGTCGGCCAGAATCATGCGCGCCCTCGCATCGGTGGCCACGCCCAGGTAGGTGAAGGTGATGCCGGGCCGCAGCGGGTAGGCGTAGAAGGGCGGCACGTCGATCGCGCGCGCCCAGTGCGTCTTGGCGGGCGTGATGCCAACGGTGCGGCAGTCGTCCTGGACGGTATGGTCGAAGGTGCCCGTCCGAACCGCGGCGTTGAACTCCGCGACGGTCCTCTCCAGCGCGTCCGCGTCGAGCCCGAGCTTGCCCGCCAATTCCCGGATCGAGTGCGCCTTCTCCGGCGGGAACACCGGCGGCATGAACTTGCCCATCGACTTCGCATCGATGATCGAGTAGCCGATCTGGTCGGGTTGCGCGGCGACCAGGCGCCCCCAGATGGCGTAGCGCTTGGGCCAGAAGTCCTCGCCCTCGTCGTAGAAACGCTGGGCGTTCCTGTTGACGACGATCCCCAGGGAGACCGCGTCCACGCGCGTGATGATGCCGCCGTCGAACTTGGGCGAGCGCGCATCGATGGCCACGCAGTGGCCCTGCGTCGCGTCGCTCACCTGCTTCGCTCCCTTGGCGAGCAGCACCTTCAGCACGCGGCCCATGTTGTAGGGCGTGCCGCGGATGATGAAATTGTCGGCCGGCGGCCCCCAGGCCTCCCGGAGCCATTCGAGGTTGGATTCGAAGCCACCGGCCGCCGCGACGACCGCGGTCGCGCGAATCTCGCTGCGTACCCCGCCGCACTCCACCGTGGCCGACGAGAAGTGCCCTTCCACGATCGCGAGGTCGACCACCTGCGTCTCGTAGGCGATCTCCACGCCCATGGCCTGCGCGGCGGCGTAATAGGCGTTCATCAGGGCCTTGCCGCCGCCCAGGAAGAAGGCGTTGGTGCGCGAGAGGTGCAGCGTCCCGCCCAACGGCGCCTGGAAGCGCACGCCGTGCTCCTTCATCCAGGGCATGTGCTGCTCCGTCTGGCGAATGGTCATGCGCGCGAGCTTCTCGTCGGTGAGCCCGCCGGTCACCTTGAGGAGGTCCTGCCAGTACTCCTCCTCGGGATAGGCGTCCGTGAGCACGTCGAGCGGGCCCGCGTGCATGGTGCGCATGTTGCGGGTGTGCCGGCTGTTGCCGCCGCGCATGGCGAACGGCGCCGCCTCGAGGACGAGGACCGAGGCGCCGAGTCCGCGGGCCGTGATCGCGGCGCACAGCGCGGCATTGCCGCCACCGAGCACCAGGACGTCGCAGGTGCGCGCCGCAGCCATCGCCGTCAGGATTCCAGCATGAGGCCCAGGCGTGCCCGGTAGGCCGCACGGATGTGGGCGCGCGCGGCGGCGGTCGCCGCTTCCGCGTCGTGGCGCGCGATGGCCTCCACGATCGCGTCGTGCTCGCCGCGCGCCGTCGCCGCCCGGCTTGCGATGCCCAGCGTGGTCTGGCCCAGCAGCACCATCGACTGGCGCAGGCCCTGCACGGCGCGCATGAGGAAGCGGTTGTGCGCGCAGCGGAACATGGCCTCGTGGAAGAGGCGGTTGCAGCGCGCCAGGCGCACGGGATCGTCGCCGATTTCGCGGTCGCGCTGGGCCAGTTCGCGCAGCGCGTCGATCTCGGCCTCGGATGCATGCCTCGCTGCGAGCCCCGCGGCGGTGCCCTCGAGCACCTCGCGCATGTCGTAGAGCTCGGCCACCATGCCGTGATCGAGTTCGGCCACGATCATCCCGCGCGACGGGTCGCGCGCGATGAGGCCCTCGCTCTCCAGGCGCCCGAGCGCCTCGCGGATCGGCGTGCGGCTGGCGCCAACCCACTCCGAGAGCTCGATCTCGCGCAGGCGCGCGCCCGGCTTGAGGCTGCCGCTTTCGATCGCCTCGAAGAGCTGCTGGTAGGCGTGGTCGCCCCGCGAGGCGCGGCTTGCGCCGGGCTCGCTCTTGCGTGCACTCTTCTTCACAGCCTTGCGTGGGGCCATTTCCGCGGCGCCGATTGACAGAAAAACGTCATTGTATACAATCGTATACTGCTTTCGCCGCGCCCGACAAGACCCGAGGAGAAACACCATGAAACGCCTGCTGCCCGCCGCTGCCGCGCTGCTGTTCGCCGGAGCGGCGCTTGCCCAGTCCGATTTTCCCGGCCGCACCATCACCATGCTGGTCGGCTTCGCGCCGGGCGGCGCCACCGACACGGCCGCGCGCATCATCGCCAGGAAGCTCGCCGAGAATCTCGGTCAGCCGGTGGTCGTCGAAAACCGCGCGGGGGCGGGCGGCAACATCGCGCACCAGGCCGTGGCCATCGCGCCCCCGGACGGCTACACCATCCTGCTCGGCTCGGTCGGCCCGCTCTCGGTCGCGCCGCACCTCATCGCCAAGCTCCCCTACGATCCGCTGAAGGACCTGGCCCCCCTCACGATGGCGGTGAACTTCCCCAACGTGCTCGTCGTGCACACGGGCGTGCCGGCCACCACGCTCGCGGAGTACGTCGCGCTCGCGAAGGCGAAGCCGGGCGGACTCGACTACGCCTCCACCGGCGTGGGCAGCGCCTCGCACCTCGCGGGCGAGCTCTTCAACCAGCGCGCCGGCGTCGACATCGTGCACATTCCGTACAAGGGCGGCGGACCGGCCATGACCGATCTCCTCGGCGGCCGCGTCGGCGCCTACTACTCCACCCATTCGACGGCCGGGCCGCACATCGAGGCCGGCAAGCTGCGCGCGCTCGCGGTCACGGGCCTGAAGCGCTCCTCGTTCCTGCCCAACGTGCCGACGATCGCCGAATCCGGCTACCCGGCCTTCGAGGCGACCAACTGGTACGCCTTCGTGACCTCGGCCAAGGTCCCGGCGCCGATCCTCGACCGCCTCAACAAGGAACTGGTGAAGGCGCTCAATGCGCCCGACGTAAGGGAGCAACTCGCCAAGCATTTCCTCGAGCCCAGCCCGGGCACGCGCGAGGAACTGGCCAGATACATCAAGGGCGAGTACGACAACTGGGGCGCGGTCGTGAAGAAGGCCGGCATCAAGTCCAACTGATCCCTCCGGCTGCGCCTTGAACCCGAAGCTGACCGAGGCGGAACTCGGCGAGCTGGCGACGAACGCGCTGGCCGGTCTCGGGCTGGAACCGCAGGATGCCGCCGCCGCCGCCCGCATCCTCGTGCTGGCGGAGCTCTTCGGCATCCAGACGCACGGCGTGGGCCGGATCGAATCGTACGGCGAGCGCCTCGACCTCGGCGGCATCAAGGCGCGGCCCGCCATACGCGTCGAGCGCGTCGCGCCCGCCATCGCCAGGGTCGACGGCGACAATGGTGTCGGGCCGCTGGTCGGCATGCGCGCGCTCGAGGCCGCCATGGACCTCGCGCGCGAGTGCGGCGTCGGCATCGTCTTTGCGCGCGCCAGCAATCATTTCGGGCCGATCTCGCCCTACTCGCTCCTCGCGGCCGAGGCCGGCTACGCGAGCATCATCGGCAGCAATGCAACCACGACCATCGCACCCTCCGGGGGAAGCGACGCGCGCCTGGGCAACAACCCCCTCGGCTTCGGCGTGCCGAACCCGGGCGGCCGGCCCTTCCTCCTCGACATGGCCATGAGCGTCGTGGCCCGCGCCAAGATCCGCAATGCGGCGAAGCGCGGCGAGGCGATTCCGCCTACCTGGGCCACGGACCAGGACGGCAGGCCCACCACCGACCCCGGCGCGGCGCTCGCCGGCTTCCTCCTGCCCATCGGCGGCCACAAGGGTTACGGGCTCGCGCTGGCCGTCGACCTGTTCGCGGGGCTCCTCTCCGGTGCCTCGTACCTCACGCACGTGAGTTCCTGGTCGGAGAATCCGGAGCGGCCGCAGGACCTCGGCCATTTCTTCGTCCTCATCGACACGAAGCGCCTCGGCCCCCCGGAAGAGCTCGCACGGCGCATGCAGGACTTCGCCGCGATCCTGCATGCCACGCCGCCCGCGGATGCGAACGCGCCGGTGCTGGTGCCGGGCGACATCGAACTCGACAAGCTGGAACGACATCGCCGCGAAGGCATCGCTATCGACCCCGCCTTGCAGTCGAAGCTCGAGACGCTCGCCGCCCGACGCGCCAGCCCGTGACATCGGGCGGCTACTTCACGCTACAGGCGGCGAAGGCTTGCGGGGGTCAATTCGTCGAGGCGGTTGATGCCCATCATCGCCATGTCGCGGCCGATCTCGACGCGCAGGATGTCGATGGCACGGAGCACGCCCGCCTCGCCGCCGACCGACGCCGCGTAGCCGAAGGAACGGCCCAGGAAGACGAACTTCGCACCGAGGGCGAGCGCCTTCAGCACGTCGGTGCCGCGGCGGATGCCGCTGTCGAGCATGACCGGCACATCGCCGCACACGGCCGCGATCTCCGGCAGCACGTGCAAGGGCGCCACCGCGCCGTCGAGCTGGCGGCCGCCGTGGTTGGAGACGATGATGCCGTCCGCCCCGTGGTCGATCGCGATACGGGCGTCGTCCTTGTGGAGGATGCCCTTGACGACGATGCGTCCCTTCCACAGGGCACGGATCTTCGCGAAATGCTTCCAGTCGAGGTCGCCGCGGTCGGAGTAGTCGCGCAGCACGTCGGGCGAGAGGATCGGCGCGCCGCGCGTGGCGAAGTTGTTCTCGAAGTGCGGCATGCCGTGCTGCAGGAAGGTGCGCACGAACGTGCCGAAGGTCCAGCGCGGCCGCACCAGCCCGTCCCAGGCCAGGCGCAGCGTCGGGCGCAGCGGCGTCGAGAAGCCGGCGCGCACGTTGTTCTCGCGGTTGCCCGCCATCGGCACGTCCACCGTGACCACGAGTGTCGTGTAGCCGGCGGCGGCGATGCGCTCGACGAGCGGCACGAAGCGCGCCTCGTCGCCGGTGAGATAGGCCTGGAACCATGAATCGGGCGCCGCCTGCGCCACGTCCTCCAGCCGGATGAGGGACGAGCCGCTCATGGCGAACGGAATGTTTGCCTCGCGCGCCGCGCGCGCCAGCACCAGGTCGCCGCGATAGGCGTAGAGCGCGGCGATGCCGATGGGGGCAATGCCGAAGGGCGCCGCGTACTCGTGGCCGAAGAGGGTCGTCGCCTGGGAACGCTGCGCGACGCCTTTGAGCACGCGCGGCACGAAGCTCCATTCGCGGAACGCCGCGCGGTTGTCCTCCCGCGCGACATTGTCCTCGACCCCGCCGGAGAGGTAGGCGAAGATCGGCCGCGGCAGGTGGCGCTGCGCGGCGGTTTCGAAGTCGTCCAGGGAAAGGATGTCGCGCAGGCGGGCAGGCAGGCGGGGGGTGGCGTTCGGCATGCTTCAGGGAGACGGGAGGCGGGGTCGAGTCGACATGTTACGCAATCGCCGGGCGAGAGCCGGCCGGGGTGGCCCTTGATACATCCCCACTGGGGATGTATGCTGCCGCCATGAAACAGGTATCGCTCCTGCGGCTCGCCAAGCGCGAACTGGGCCTCACGTACCCGCGCCTTGCCGAGTCGCTCGGCGTGAGCGAAAGGACTGTAGCGAAGTGGGCGCTGGATCCGGCGTCCGGCGACCACCGTGAAATGCCGCTCATGGCCCGCAAGCTCCTCGTCCTGCTGCTCGACGAGCCCCGGCGTCGCAATCTCCTGGCCGGCGATCGCGCCGCCGTCGAAAGGATCGATGCCATCGCCGCGCAGGCCGACCCGGCGCGGCTGCGCGAGTCGCTGCGGATCTTCGACTCGCTGCAGCGCTCGGCAACCGTCCTCGCGCCGATGCGCTCGCGGACGAATCGACCCCGTCATTTCACGACCCTGGCGGAAAAGAACGCCTGGGAGGAAAAGGAGCTGCTCGACGATGCGCGCCGCGCCCGGGCGAAGAGCGCCCGCTGTCGCTGACATCCTGCTCGTGCTCTCCGAGCTGGAGGGGCACGGGGTCCGCTACGTCCTCCTGGGCGGTGCGGCCATGGCGGTGCATGGCATCCCGCGCATGACCCGGGACATCGACTGCCTCTTTCCGGTCGACCCCGGGAACAACACGAAGCTCCTGGCAGCGCTCAAGTCCCTCGGCCGCAAGCTCCGCCTCGACACCCTTCCCGACCGCAAGTCCCTCGACCAGGGATTTTCCACGGCCGCGGAGGGTGAGATTGCCCTCGACATCCTTTTCGTGGCGGCTTCGCGCCGCTTCGAGGACTACGAGCGCTACATCGAGGAGCGCGAAATCGACGGCGTTCGCTTCCGCGTCCTGGACATCGACGGGATGCTCCTGTCGAAGGAGACGGGCCGCGAGATCGACATTCCCGACCGGCTCCGGCTTCGCGCCCTCAAGAGCTGACGTCCACCGCCTTCAGCTCGAAGGCGGCACGCGCACCCACCCTTCCATGAGGCGCCGCGCGCTGCGGCTCATGACGGCCTTCGTGACCCTCCATGCGCCGCCCTTCTGCGTGGCCTGGGCACCGACGGCGAGCATGCCGGAGGGGTGGCCGAAGCGCACGCGCGACGGGTCGGTTCCCGCGCGCAGGCATCGGTTCACGATCGTTCCCGGAACGGCGGCGGCGGCGGCAATGGCCACGGCCCCCGTGCCCGTCATCGCGTGATGCAGCTTCCCCATCGAGATGATGCGTGCGGTGAGCGCGATTTCGCTCGCCGCGACGGCCTTGCCGTCCGAGCAGACGTAAGGCTGCGGCACGGACACGAACGCGAGCTTCGGTGTCGCCTGGCGATTCCGCGTCGCGTCTTCCGCGGAAATGGCGAGGCCCATCGCGACCGCGCCATGCGCGCGCACCGCCTCGCAACGCGCGAGGATCCCGGGATCGCCGTTGACCGCCTCCTGCAGTTCCGTGCCCAGGAGCCCCAGCGCCTGTGCTTCGACAAAGATGGTCGGGTTGCCCGCGTTGATGAATGTCGCATCGAGCAAGCCGATGCCCGGCACCTCGAGGCGATCGACGACGCGGCCGGTCGGAAACATGGCCCCGCCCTCTTCTCCCTCTTCCCCGCCGCCCAGGTCGAGGTACTCGAGCACGATCTCGGCGGCGGGAAAGGTGACGCCATCGAGCAGGAAGTCACCCTCCTCGACGACCTCGCCATCGCGCACCGGAACACGCGCCACGATGCGCTTGCCCACGTTGGCCTGCCAGATCCTCACCACGGCCGTGCCGTCACGCGGCGCGTCGACCAGTCCCTCGGAGATCGCGAACGGCCCCACGGCTCCGGTGAGGTTGCCGCAATTGCCCGACCAGTCGATCACCGGCCGGTCGATCGCCACCTGGCCAAACAGGTAATCGACGTCGCAGTCCGGCCGCGACGAGCGCGCGAGGATGACGATCTTGCTGGTGCTGGAGGTGGCCGCCCCCATGCCGTCGATCTGCTTGCCGTAGGGGTCGGGACTGCCGATCACGCGCAGCAGGACGCGATCGCGCTCCATCGGACCGGCAGGCAGGTCTTCGGCGCGGAAGAACACGCCCTTGCTGGTGCCGCCGCGCATGTAGACGGCCGGGATGCGCATCTGGGTCATGGCGAGGTTCCTGGCGCAGGCGGACGCCGCCTGGGGCGGCGCGGCTGGGTTTCCGGTCCCGTGCCCGAGAGGTGCGCGAAAAGCTGCGCGACGGCGGGAGCGAGGCTGCGCTCGTCGCGCACGCAGAGGAAGAACTGGCGCACCGCCCAGTCGTCCTTGAGCGGCACCTGCACCAGGCCCAATGCCGCGATGTGCGCAGTCGCGACCTGCTGCGGCATCATCGCGATGCCGAGGCCCTCGGCCACCATGCGGCAGCGCGCCTCGAAGTCGGTGACCTGCAGCTTCACCGCGAGCGGCCGCGACAGGCTGCGCTGCGCGAAATCGAGGAACGCCTCGTAGGTGTGCCGCGGGAAGTAGCCGATGAACTCGTAGTCGATCGCGTCCTCGAGGAAGACCGCGCCTCGTCCCGCCAGCGCATGGCCGCGCGGGACGACGAGGGCCACGCGGTCCGTCCGGTAGGGAAAGGACGCCACGCCCGGGGAGGCCGAGGTGGCGTGGTAGATGCCGATGTCCGCCTCCCCCTCGATGACGAGACGCGGGATGTCGCCGCTCACGC
The DNA here is from genome assembly GCA_964579785.1 of uncultured Lysobacter sp. GTDB lineage: Bacteria > Pseudomonadota > Gammaproteobacteria > Burkholderiales > Usitatibacteraceae > FEB-7. The sequence continues at coordinate 20,044 of CAZOIB010000393.1, forward strand.
GCTCCAGCAGGTCGACGTGCGTTCCCGGGTGGCGCGCGAGAAAGGTGGCCAGCGCGGCTGGCAGGAACTGCACGAGTGTCGAGCGATTGGCGGCGAGGCGGACCTTGGGCGCGCCCTGCGGCGAGAAGGCCGTCACGGCATCCTCGGCGAGGCGAAGGCTGCGCAGGATGGCCTTGGCGCGCTGATAGAGCATCGCGCCGGCGGGCGTGGGGTCCACGCCGCGTCCGTGCCGGCGCAGCAGCAGCGTGCCCACCTGTCGCTCCAGTTCCGCCATCCGCTTGCTCGCCGCGGAAGTCACCACGTTCTCGCGTTCGGCCGCCTTCGACAGGCTTTTCTCCTCGACCGCCGCCACGAAGATCTCGAGCGCGGGGATGTCCAGCCGAATCATCGCTTCCTGCCAGTAGTCCGTGAAAGCAAACTTTACCAGCCGCGCGCGCCGGTGGCACCGACCGCGGATCACGGCGACTCAGGTCGCGTATGCCGCAAGCACTGCCGGCACGTCGCCCCGGCGGAAGCCGAAGCCCGTGGCCGCCGCGAGCCGATCCAGCGCCGCAGCGAGCTCGGCGCGATCCTGGCGGCTCGCCCGGAAGAGCGGCCCGCCTTCGTGCCTGGGGAAGCCATAGCCGTAGACGAAGACGAGATCGACGTCGGAGGGCCGCTGCGCCACGCCCTCGGCGAGCAGCAGGGCGGCCTCGTTCACGAGCGTGGCCAGCGCGCGGGAGCGGATCTCCTCGGCCGCAAACGGTCGGCGCACGATGCCGGCGGCGGCCGACGCGGAATCGATGAGCGCGCGAACCTCGGGGTCGGGAACGCCCTTCTTCGACTGCGGCGGGTAGCGGTACCAGCCCGCGCCGGTCTTCCTGCCGAGTCGTCCCTGCTCGCACAGGCGATCGGCGATCACGCAGTAGCGTTCGCGCGGGTCGCGGTGCGGGGCGAGCCGCTGGCGCATGCGCCAGGCAATGTCGAGCCCGGCCATGTCGGCGACGGCGAAGGGTCCCATCGCGAAGCCGAAGGCCTCCAGTGCCGCGTCGACTTCCTCCGGATACGCGCCCTCCTCCACCATGAATTCGCACTGGCGGCGGTAGGCGGCGTAAAGGCGGTTGCCGATGAAGCCCTCGCTCACCTTGGCGACGACGGCGAGCTTGCGCAGCTTGCGGCCCACGGCGAGTGCGGTGGCGAGCGTCCCGGCGGAAGTCTTCTCCGCGCGCACGACTTCCAGCAACCGCATCACCTGGGCGGGGCTGAAGAAATGCAGGCCCACCACGTCCTGCGGGCGCGTGGTCGCCGCGGCGATGCGGTCCACGTCGCGGTACGAGGTGTTGGTGGCGAGGATGGCGCCGGGACGCGCCACCGCGTCGAGGCGGCGGAAGACGTCCTCCTTGATCGCCAGGTCCTCGAAGACCGCCTCCACGACGAGATCGGCCTGTGCGACGGCGGCGATGTCCGTCGCTCCGCGCACCCGCGCGATGCGGCGTGCGGCCTCTTCCGCGACGATGCGGCCGGATGCGACCGATCCCTCGTAGATCGTGCGCAGGCGCGCGAGGCCTCTCGCGACCGCTGCCTCGTCCTGGTCGACGAGCGTCACGTCCAGTCCCGCGTCGGCGAAGCACATCGCGATGCCCACGCCCATGGTGCCGGCGCCGAGGATGCCCACCGCCGCCACCGCGCGCGGCGTGGCCGTTTCGAGTCCCGCGACCTTGGCAGCGTCGCGTTCGGCGAAGAAGAGGTGGCGCAACGCCGCCGCCTCGGTGCCCGCGCGCAATTCCTGGAACACCTGCCGCTCGCGCGCCAGCGCCTCGGCGTAGGGCAGAGTCGCCGCTTCCTTTATCGCCGCGATGGCCGCCGCCACCTGCGGACGCCCCTTGCCGGCGCGCAGCGCAGCCTTTTCCGCGGCAGCCACCGCTTCGGCCGGTTCCGCCGGAACCACGGCGTCGGCAAGACGGCGCTTGCCGAGCCCGGCCTTGCCGGCCAGCGCCACCGCGGCCTGCCGCAGGTCGCTTTCGGCCACCGCATCGAGGAGACCGATGCGCAAGGCTTCCTCGGCAGGAACGCGCCGTCCGGAGCAGACGATCTCGATGGCCTTCGCGAGGCCCGCGAGGCGAGGCACGTGCTGCGTGCCCCCGGCGCCGGGGATCATGCCCAGCGTGACCTCGGGCAGTCCCACGACCGCATCCCTGGCCGCGATGCGGGCATCGCAACCCAGCGCCAGTTCGAGCCCGCCGCCCAGCGCCGCGCCATGGATGGCGGCCACGAACGGCTTCGGGGATTGCGCGATGGCGGCCAGCACCGCGGGCAACTGCGGATCCACGAGCGGTCTTCCGAACTCGCGGATGTCGGAGCCCGCGACGAAGGTCGTGCCCGCGCCGATCACGACGGCCGCGTCGATGGCGGGGTCGGCGGAGACTTGCCGCACGGCATCGAGCAGCCCCGAGCGCACCGCGGTGGAACCCGCGTTGACCGGCGGGTTGTCGATGACGATGACGGCGACGCGTCCCTGGACCTCGACCCGCACCGGTCCGGCGTTCATTGCAGCCGCACCAGCGCATCCACCGCGACCACGCCCGCGCCGGCCTCGCGCACGATCACCGGGTTCATCTCCGCCTCGGCGACGACGGGGCCGTCGAGGACGGCGAGCTGCGAGAGTGCCACGATTGCGCCGGCCAGCGCCTCGAGGTCGCCGGCCGCCCGGCCGCGATAGCCGGCCAGCGCGGTCATCGCCTTCACTTCCGCGATCATCTCGCGTGCTTCCTCGAGAACGACGGGGGCGAGACGCAGGCTGCGGTCGCGATAGATCTCGGTGAGCACGCCGCCGGCCGCGAGCATCACGATGGGGCCCACCTGCGCATCGCGCCGGTAGCCCACCAGCGCCTCGCCGATCCCCGTCGCCATCTCCTGCACCAGGACGCGCTCGACCCGGGCATCCGGCAGGCGCGCGGCCACGTCGCGGCGGATCTGCGCCACGGCCCGCACGAGCGCCGCGTCATCGGCCACGCCCAGCACCACGCCACCCGCGTCCGTCTTGTGCGGGATGTCGGCCGCGAGCACCTTCACGGCCACGGGATAGGCGAGTCCCGTTGCATCGATGGCCGCGACGTTCATCGCCTTCGCCGCCGCGTGCGGGACTCCCAGGCGGTCGAGCAGCGCGTAGGCCTCCTCCTCGTCCAGCATCCGCCCCGGTCCGCCGCTGGAGTCCACGAATGCTGCGGCGGCCGCGAGAGGCTTCGGCGCGCGGCGCGACAGGGCCGCCGCGATGGCATCGGCGCACGCTTCCGGCGTGCGGAACGCAGGCACGCCAGCTTCCGTCAGCATGGCGAGCGCGCGGGGCGCATCGGGAACCACGAAGGCCGCCAGCGGCTTGCCGCCACCCGCGCTGTCGATCACGGGTCGCACGGCGAGCTCCGGTTGGTAGCGTGCCGAGGAGCCCGCCACGGCGACGACCAGGTCGAACTCCGGAGCGGCGAGCAGCACGTCGAGCGCGCCCTTCATCACCTCGTAGCGCGTGCCTGCGAGCGTCAGGTCGACGATGCGGCCGGGTGCCACCGCGACATTCGCCTGCGCGAGCCTCGCCAGCGTCTGCTCCGTGGGCCCTTCGACCGCCACGCCGCGCACGCCGAGCTGGTCGACGACCATCGCGGCCCCTCCGCCCGTCGTGGTGACTACGCCAACGCGTGGCACGTGGCCGCGCGGCATCACCGGCAGCCGCGCCACGATGGGCAGCCCCTCGACCAGGGCATCGATCGTCTCGACGCGGGCGATGCCGCAGTCGCGCAGGAACGCGTCGGCGACGTCGTCCTCTCCCGCGAGCGCGCCGGTGTGCGAGACCGCGAGTTCCGCGGCTGCCGCGGAGCGTCCGAGCTTGTAGGCGATCACCGGCTTGCCGCGCGCCGCGGCCGCCAGCGCGAAGGCGCGCAGGGCGCCGCCATGGCGGATCGTCTCCAGGAACAGCATGTAGCCACCGATGGAGGGATCGTCGAGGGTGGCGGCGCAGATCTCGCCGATCGACAGGTCGACCTCGTTGCCGACCGAGACGAGCCCCGCGAACCCGACCCCGCGCGCCTTGCCGCGCGAGACGAGCGCGCCGATGAGGCTGCCGCTGTGCGAGGCGACGAAGGTCGAGCCCGGCGGCAGGTCCGGCTCGGCGAAGGCGGCGTTGGCGGTGAGGAGCAGGCTCTCGTGCACGTTGACCACGCCGAGGCTGGAGGGGCCGACGACACGCACGCCTGTCGCGGCAACGATCGCGTGCAGGCGCGCCTCGCGCGCCTCGCCCGCCGCACCCGCCTCGCCGAAGCCGCTGGCGAGCACCGTGACGACGGGCACGCCGGCCCGGCCGCATTGCTCCACCGCTTCGAGCGCGGCATCGGTGGGCGCCACGATGTAGGCGTGATCGGGCACTTCCGGCAGCGCCGCGACGTTCGGCCAGGCCCGCTCGCCCTGCACCGTGTCGCGCTTCGGGTTCACCGGATAGACGGCACCCGCGTAGCGGCTCTGGCGCAGGTAGCGCAGCGGCC
>CAZOIB010000394.1:0-3334 GCA_964579785.1 uncultured Lysobacter sp.
GCGGTAGAGCTTCGCCTTCTTGGGGCCCATCTTCTTCACCGCCGCCTCGGCCTTCGCCTCGAAGCCCTTCTCGCGGCCGAAGAGGTGGTTGAAGCGCCGGGCGATCTCGCGCGTCAACTCCACGTGCGACACCTGGTCCTCGCCGACCGGCACGCGGGTGGCGCGGTAGATGAGGATGTCGGCCGCCTGCATGAGCGGGTAGCCGAGGAAGCCGTAGGTGGTGAGGTCGCGGCCGTGCTCGGCGTGCCTGTCGACCGCGTCCTTGTAGGAGGGCACGCGCTCCAGCCAGGAAAGCGGCGTGAAGAAGGAGAGCAGCAGCGTGAGCTCCGCATGCTGCGGCACGCGCGACTGCACGAAGAGCGTCGACTTCGAGGGATCGACGCCCGCGGCCAGCCAGTCGACGAACATGTCCCACACCGTCGCCTCGATGACCGACGGGTCCTCGTAGTGCGAGGTGAGCGCGTGCCAGTCCGCCGCGAAGAAATAGCAGGGGTACTCGTTCTGCAGGCGCACCCAGTTCTTGAGCGCCCCGTGCAGGTGGCCGAGATGCATGGCGCCCGTGGGGCGCATGCCGGAAAGGACCTGGTCCTGGAACATCGATGTTCTTCCTAGAAGCCGAGCAGGGAGTAGAGATTGCGGATCATCAGGCTCATCACCGGGCCGATCACCCACCAGAGGGCCCCGGAGACGATGAGCAGCAGCAGGATGACCATGCCGAACGGCTCGAGGCGCGAGTACTGGTAGGCGAGCGACCGCGGCAGAACGCTCACCAGCATGCGCCCGCCGTCGAGCGGCAGCAGCGGAAAGAGGTTGAGCACCGCGAGCCCCACGTTCACCTTGATGCCGGCATCCGCCTCGCGGATCCAGAATTCGTAGGCGATGCCCTCGCCGCCGACGGTGAGGAGGATCTTGGCCACCAGCACCCAGGCGAGCGCCATGGCGATGTTGGCCCCGGGGCCCGCGGCGGCGACCCAGAGCATGTCCTTCTTCGGGTCGCGCAGGTTCTCGAAATTGACCGGCACGGGCTTCGCCCAGCCGAAGAGGAAGCCGGTGAAGGCGGTGAGGAGCGGCACGAGGACGGTGCCGACGGGATCGATGTGGCGGGCCGGGTTGAGGCTCGTTCGCCCGAGCATCCACGCGGTCTTGTCGCCGAAGTACCGCGCCGCGTACGCGTGTCCCGCCTCGTGCAGCGTGATCGCGAAGACCACCGGGATCGCGTAGACGGCCACATAGACGATGACGCCCTGGATGTCCATCAGCGACCCTCACCCGAACCCTCTCCCAAGGGAGAGGGGCCGAACGCGGGACGCGGTTTCGCGAATGCACGCATCAATGGAGTGCCGCCTTCACGAAGCCGAAGGGCCGGATGTCGCCCTTGCCTTCGCGCAGCAGGACAGGCCTGTCGCCCGAGATGTCGATCACCGTGGTCACCTCCAGCCCGCAGGGGCCGGAATCGATGATGGCGTCGAGCTGATGGTCGAGGTAGCCGCGGATCTCCTCGGCATCGTTCAGCGCCACGCCGTGGTCGGGAAGGATCAGCGTCGAGGACAGCAGCGGCTCGCCCAGTTCCGCCAGGAGCGCGAGCGGCACGGTGTGGTCGGGGATACGCACGCCGATCGTGTGCCGCGGATGCAGCAGGCGTCGCGGCACGTCCCGCGAGGCGCGCAGGATGAAGGTGTAGTTGCCGGGCGTGTTCGCCTTGATGAGCCGGTACTGGATGTTGTCCACCCTCGCGAATTGCCCCACCTCGGAAAGATCGCGGCACATGAGCGTGAGGTGGTGGCGTTCGTCCACGTTCCTGATGCGGCGGATGCGTTCCATCGCCGCCTTGTCGCCGATATGGCAGCCGAGCGCGTAGCAGGAGTCCGTCGGGTAGGCGACGACGCCGCCCGCGCGGATGATTTCCACCGCCGCCTTGATCGAGCGCGGCTGCGGATTCTCCGGATGCACCGAGAAAAATTCCGACATGCCTGACGTGGAGTTGCGCTGCGCCCGCCTGTTCGCCAGCGGGCCACGCGTCTTTCCGTTCCCTTCCTGCTTCGGTCCTCCGGCGAGCCGGCGGCCAGTCGTTACCGGGCGGCTCTACGGGATCAATGCGCCCATTTGGTCCACACGGGCTCGAGCGACGCGGGCAGCGGCGGCAGCTGCCCCGGCTCCACCGGGCTTTCGCCCGGCCCGTGGAAATCGGAACCGCGCGAGGCGAGAAAACCGTACTCCTCGGCCACGCGGCGCCAGGTGGCGTATTCCTCGGGGCGGTGACTGCCTGTGACCACCTCGATCGCCTCGCCACCAAGGCGCTTGAATTCTTCCAGCAGGGTCGCACGCGCAAGGGGTTTCAGTCCATAGCGCCCCGGATGCGCAAGCACCGCGGTGCCGCCCGAGGCGAGGATCCAGTCCATCGCATCCTCGAGCGTGGCCCACTGGTGGTGCACGTACGCGGGCTTGCCGCTGCCCAGGTACTTGTCGAAAGCGTGCTGCGCGTCCTTCACCTTCCCCGTCTCGACCAGGTGCCGCGCGAAATGCGTGCGGCTCAGGCGCATCTCGCTGCCGGCCAGCGTCAGCGCCGCCTCGAAGGTCCCGCAAATGCCCAGGCGTTCGAGCATGCCCGCCATCTGCCTGGCGCGCCCGAGGCGCCCGTCCCGGACCGATTGCAGCCCCGCCACCAGGGTGGACGAGCCCGGATCGACCCCGAGGCCCACCACATGGACCGTCGTCTGGCCCCACGTCACGGAAATCTCGACCCCGGTCACGAACCGGATGCCGCAGCGCCTGGCCGCGTCGCCGGCCTCCGCGAGACCGTCGATGGTGTCGTGATCCGTCAGCGCCATCGCGTGCACCCCGAGGCGCGCGCCGTATTCCATCAACTGCGTGGGGGACAGGATTCCGTCCGAGGCGGTCGAATGGTTGTGCAGGTCGAAGTTGTCCAAACGGCGCGATATTTGGGGAAGCAATTGAAATTGTAGCAGAATTCGCCCCTCGCCTACCCATTTGGGGACGGTTCCGGAGAACCGTCCCCAAACCCTGTCCCGGATTATTCCGCATGGGAATCAAGCACATCGCCTTCGGCGACGAAGGCCAGGTCGCGACGGCCGAGTTGCTCGCACGCCTGCCGGCGTTCGGCGAACGCCTTGCCGGGCTCCCGGATTCGGTGTCGCCGCTGCTCGATCGCACGCGGCGGGGTCTCGAGACGCTGCAGGCCCTGGAGCGGCAGCATGGCGGGCTGGGCGCCATCCGGCTGGAGGGAACCGGGGAACTGGTGAGTGCCATCCTGACCGACCTGGCCGGCGTGGAAGCCGCCGTGCTGCGCGCGCCCGATGCAGGCGTCGCCGCGTCC
>CAZOIB010000395.1:0-3304 GCA_964579785.1 uncultured Lysobacter sp.
GGTGGTCTTCACGTAGGCGCACTCCGCGGCGTCGGCCGTGTAGAAGTGCGAATTGGGGCCGCTGCCGGGGGTGCCGTAGAAGCGGCAGACCGGGACGATGCCGGACGCATCGCCGGCGCCCGGGTAGACGCCGAACGTGCCGCCGGTGCGCGACCAGCCGGGGCCGGCGCCGCCGGCCTCGATCATCGCCATTTCCTGGGCGTTCGCCGTCAGGAAGTAATGGCGCAGGATCGCGTTGTAGTACTCGACCGCGCGCCCGCCGGGTTCGGCGCCCTGCGCGCCCATCGCCACGGCACAAGCGGCGGCGGCGAGATGAACCAGCTTCGTGCGAACCATGCAAGCCTCCCCTGACGAATCCTGCCACGCCGCCCCTATAATCGCGGCACCCCGCTTTGTAACAGTTTGTTCCAACGCGCCCTCGTGGCGCCGTGACCTGGATCACTCCCCATGCGCCGAATCCTAGACGGCATCCGCGTCCTCGACCTCACCCGCGTGCTGGCGGGACCGTGGGCCACGCAGAGCCTGGCCGATCTCGGCGCCGAGGTGATCAAGATCGAGCGCCCGGGGCAGGGGGACGACACGCGCACCTGGGGTCCGCCCTTCCTCAGGGACCGCGACGGCAACGACACGCCGGATGCCGCCTATTTCCTGGCGGCCAATCGCGGCAAGAAATCGGTGACCCTCGACATCGCCAGCGCCGAGGGGCGGGAACTCGCGAAGCGGCTGGCGCGGGAATCCGACGTGGTGGTCGAGAACTTCAAGGTGGGCGACCTCGCGCGCTACGGGCTCGACCATGCATCGCTCAGCGTCGATCACCCCGGCCTCGTCTATTGCTCCATCACCGGCTTCGGCCAGGATGGCCCCTACCGCGACCGTCCGGGCTACGACTTCATGATCCAGGGTCTCGGCGGCCTCATGAGCGTGACCGGGGAGCGCGACGACCTTCCCGGAGGCGGACCGCAAAAGGTCGGCGTCGCCGTCGCCGACCTGTTCACCGGCCTCTACGCCACGAACGCCATCCTCGCCGCGCTGCTGCACCGCGACCGCTCGGGCGAAGGCCAATACATCGACATCGCGCTGCTCGACGTGCAGGTGGCGATGCTCGCCAACCTGGGTGCGGCCTGCCTCGCGTCCGGACGCGCGCCGGGCCGCATGGGAAACGCCCACCAGGCGATCGTTCCCTACCAGGTCTTTCGCGCCGCCGACGGTTTTCTCATCGTCGCCGTGGGCAACGACACGCAGTTCGCCCGCTTCTGCGCGGTGGCGGGGCTGGAGGGGCTCGCCGATGATCCGCGATTCGCCCGCAACCCGCAGCGCGTCGCCAACCGCGAGGAGCTGGTGGCCATCATCGCGGCGCGGCTGGCCACGCGTCCAGCCGCGGAGTGGCTGCGCGCGCTCGAGGAGGCGCAGGTGCCGTGCGGGCCGATCAACGACCTGGCCCAGGTGTTTGCCGATCCGCAGGTACGCCACCGCGGCATGGTTGCCACGCTGCCGCACTCCGTGGCCGGCGAAGTCCGCGTGGTGGCCAACCCCGTCAAGTTCTCCGCGACGCCGGTGCGCCAGGAGTTGCCGCCGCCGCGCCTGGGCGAGCATACCGACGCCGTGCTGGGCGGGCTCCTCGGCCTGAGCGGAGCCGAACTGGATACCCTGCGCAGCCGCAAGGTCATTTGAACCGGCGCCGGCGCGGGTTTTCAGTGCCGGCGGGAGCGCCGGTATACTCGCGCATTCGCCTAGAGCCCTGCAGCGTGCCGGCAATCGCGGGGCGGAGCCGAGGAGAAGTGCCGATTGAAACCGACTGACACCGGCGTCGCCGACTATTTCCACAAGGTCGTCGATTGCCAGTGGGCCTGCCCGGCCCACACCCCCGTACCCGAATACATCCGACTCATCGCGCAAGGGCGCTATTCCGACGCCTACATGGTCAACTGGGAGTCGAACGTCTTTCCCGGCATCCTCGGGAGGACGTGCGATCGCCCCTGCGAGCCGGCCTGCCGCCGCAGCCGCGTCGAGGAGAACCAGGGCGAAAGGCCCGAGCCCGTCGCCATCTGCCGCCTGAAGCGCGTCGCGGCCGACTACAAGGACGACATCCGTGCGCGGCTGCCGAAGCCTGCCGCCCGCAGGAACGGCAAGCGCGTCGCCTGCGTGGGCGGCGGTCCGGCGTCGCTCACGGTCGCACGCGACCTCGCGCCGCATGGCTACGCCGTGACGATCTTCGACGGCGACGCCAAGGCGGGCGGCATGATCCGCACGCAGATTCCCAAGTTCCGCCTCCCGGAAAGCGTGATCGACGAGGAGGTCGGCTACATCCTCGACCTGGACGTGGACTTCCGTCCGCACCATCGCGTCGAGTCGCTCGCGGAATTGCTTTCGCACGGCTACGACGCCGTCTTCGTCGGCTCCGGCGCGCCGCGCGGACGCGACCTCGACCTGCCCGGCCGCGCCGAGGCGTCCAGGCACATCCATGTCGGCATCGAGTGGCTGGCGTCGGTTTCCTTCGGCCACATCACCCAGGTCGCCAAGCGCGTGATCGTCCTCGGGGGCGGCAACACCGCCATGGATTGCTGCCGCTCGGCGCGCCGCATGGGCGGGGACGACGTGAAGGTCGTCGTGCGCTCCGGTTTCGAGGAAATGAAGGCGAGCCCATGGGAAAAGGAAGACGCGATGCACGAGGGCATCCCGATCCTGAACTTCATGGTCCCGCTCGCCTTCACGCACGAGGGCGGGCGCCTGACCGGCATGACCTTCGAGAAGGTCAAGGCCGTCTATGACGCGAAAGGGCGGCGCTCGCTCGTCTCCACCGGGGAGCCGGCCGAGCACATCGCCTGCGACGAGGTGCTCGTGGCGGTCGGGCAGGAGAACGCCTTCCCGTGGATCGAGCGCGACATCGGCATCCAGTTCGACGAGTGGGGGATGCCCGTGCTGGACGAGAAGACGCTGCAGTCGACCCGTCCGGGCGTGTTCTTCGGCGGCGATGCGGCCCTCGGCCCCAAGAACATCATCTGGGCCGTCGCCCACGGGCACGACGCCGCGATCTCCATCGACAAGTACTGCCAGGGGGAGGACGTGACGGTGCGCCCGCCGCCGCTGACCAACCTGGTGTCGCAGAAGATGGGCATCCACGAGTGGATCTACGACAACCAGATCGTCGGGGACGCGCGCCACCGCGTTCAAGGAGGCCGAGCGCTGCCTGAACTGCGACGTGCAGACGGTGTTCTCCGAGCCGGCGTGCATCGAGTGCGACGCCTGCGTCGACATCTGCCCGATGGACTGCATCACCTTCACCGCCGATGGCGAGGAAGCCGAC
>CAZOIB010000396.1:0-4544 GCA_964579785.1 uncultured Lysobacter sp.
GGCTCCTGATCGGCGCTTGCCTTGAACACCCCGCTCGCCTGCGGTGGTCGCGAATTGCACGCGGTGGACCGAAGTCGCACATGATCGAAAATTCCTGGCTGTCGAGTGCTGCCGGGTTCGCCATGTTCATTATTTCGCGGGGAATGGCAAAGGCAACGCGATTCAATGACTTGCGGTCGATCGCTCCTTGCTACCCGGACATCGACGGCGCAATATTTGTGCCCATCAGCAAGACAATTATTGTTAGGTGCCCCAATGACGTCGCGGCCACCGAAGAAAAAGCTGCGGCCAGCCGAGGTTGGGATCCTTGTCGCGTTTTGCGGGCTGATAGCCAGTTTTCTTCTTCCGTGGTTGGCCATTGTCCCGATGATCATTGCCAATTTTTTCGGTACGCGACGAGACTCCAACGACCTGGTTCTCTATGTCGCCTTGTTTGCGCAGTGGGCGATCATTGGCGTTGTCGTTGCACGGCTCATGGCGAGCAAACAGAGAAAGGCTGCCGATTCCAATGGCGATTTCTAACAACGCACAGCAGCGGGCCGCGGGACCGTCGGGACTAGAATAGGCAGTCGTGGATCGTGAGGAGTTGACATGGCGCGCCAGTTTTCCGAGATTCAGCAAGAACTCGCCGAGCTTCCTGCCAAGGAGCGAGCCAGGCTCGCATTGGCGCTGGTCGAATCACTGGAGCCCGAGGAAGAAGGAGACATTGCCGAAGCCTGGAGAGTCGAGGCCGAGAGACGCCTCGAGCAATACAACCGTGGCGAGATTACGGGTGTTCCTCGCGAACAGGTCTTTGCAAACGTCCGACGCCGCTTGGGGTGATTCCGGGACGATTTCTTCCGGAGGCGGAGGCCGAGTTCGCCGAAGCCGCGGCGTTCTACGAAGCAGCGGAGCCGGGGCTCGGGCTGGCATTCGCGCAGGAAGTCGAGCGCACAGTCGATCGAATCTGCGCATTCCCGGAGTCGGGAGCAACGCTTGGCACCGTGGTCAGGCGCGCAATAGTGTCGAACTTTCCCTTCTTGATCGTGTATCGCATCGGGAGCGGGGAGATCCTGATTGCCGCCGTCGCTCACCAACGCCGCCGCCCAGGCTATTGGCGCAGGAGGAGTGATGTGAGCAGACCGGGAGATTAGGTAACAAATTGGTCTGAGGACATGGGTTACACGTGGTGCCGCTTCAATCTCCCGTAGGCGTCCTCGACCGCCTTCCCAGGCGCATTCACTTCGATTGACCGCTATCAGGGAGAAATCAATCCGATCACTTCGCCGCGCGTAGCGGAGTCGCCTCGGCTTTCGCCCGCGGCGGATCGTCGCGCCACCGTTCGGCCTGCAGGCGGACGACGTCCGAGAGATTGCGCGTTTCCTGGAAGCGCTCGCGCAGCCAGCGGCTGTCGTTCGTCTCGAGGTCGGCGCGGTCGCCGATCGCCCGCAGGGCTTCCCCCGTGCCGAGCTCTTCGCCGATGGCCTGGATGCGGGCCAGCGTTGCCAGCAGGTCTTCGCGCAGGCGGACATGGGTGTGCGACTCGGGGTCGGCCAGCATCGCCTCGAAGCCGAAGCGGCAGGCCTGGAAGCGGTTGTAGCCATAGACGAGGTAGCGCGGCGCGAGCGGTCCGTGCCGCCGGTTGCGCAGGAGGTCGGCGGCGAGCGTCTGCGCGTACGCGGCCAGCTGCGCCGCCGCGGTGACCGTGAGGGGTGTGTCGCCGATGCGTATCTCCATCGTCCCGTACTCGGGCTTGGGGCGGATGTCCCAGTAGAAGTCCTTCATGCTCGCGACGATGCCGTGCGCCGCCATGGCATCGAAGTAGCGGTTGAATTCCTCCCAGGTGGTCACTTCCGGCAGGTGGCCGGCCAGGGGAAAGGCCGATACGGCGTGCAGCCGCGAAGTCTCGAAGGAGGTCTCCTCGCCCTGGTAGAAGGGCGAGGAAGCCGACAGGGCGATGAAGTGCGGGATGTAGCGCGCCATCTCGTGCGTGAGGTAGATGGCGTCGTCCCCGGACTCGACGCCGATGTGGATGTGCTGGCCGAAAACGGTGAACTGCTTGGCGAGGTAGCCATAGAGCGCCGACACCTTGAGGAAGCGCTCCGTCGGGAAGATGCGCCGCTCGCTCCACTGGTGGAACGGATGCGAGCCGCCGCCGGCAACGGCGAGATTCAGCTTCTCCGCCGCGGCGACGATGCCGTCGCGGGTCAGCACCAGCTCGTCGCGCAGCTGCGCGTAGCGGTCGTGCACCCGCGAGTTCACCTCGATCATGCTTTCGGTGATTTCCGGCTTCACCTCGGAGGGCAGCGCGGCCTTCGCCAGGCGCGCGAGGAGATCGGGGGCGCCGCGCGTGAGGTTGTAGTCGCGCGTGTTGAGCACCATCAGCTCCAGCTCGACGCCGAAGGTGAGCACCCGCGAGGTCGTGAATTCGAGAGGCATGGCTTCCTCCTTCAGGTATTGGCCGGATGGCGGACCGGGCCGCGGATCGCCGCATCGGGCCCGGCAGCGGGCGCGCTCTCACCGGCAAGGTGCAGGCCCCACTGGGTGGCGACCGGACCGGCCAGCTCCATCACGATCAGGCCGGCCAGGACGACGGCGGTCAGTTCGATGGCGGACTCCGGATAGAGCCGGGCGACATCGTGCAGCAGGAGCAGCGACAGCGAGGACATCGGCAACAGGGCGGCGGCGAGGCCCACGGTCTGGCGCCATTTCAGCCCGCCCAGCGGCGCGATGGCGAGCACGCCGGCGAATTTCCCGGCGGCCCTGGCCGCCACGAAGGCGAGCGCAGCCCAGCCCGCCGATTGCAGGGCCGCAAGCGGCAGGCTGGCGCCGGTGATGACGAAGAGCACGATGTAGAAGAGCCGCGAGGCGCGCCCGAGGTCGACGTTGACGAGATCGTGCCGGCTGCGGTCGCCGCGCGTGAACATGCCGAATGCGAGCAGGGCGAGGATCACCGAGAGCTTGCCCATCTGCGCGAGCCCCACGGCCGCCAGCACCAGCCCGGCCACCAGCGTGAGGTGCAGCTCGGGACTGCGCTCCACCCGGCGCGCCAGCCAGCTGGCCAGCCGGGCCATGACCGCGCCGAGCGCGAGCGAGCCGACGAACAGGTAGAGCGGGTGCAGCACCGCGGTCTCCAGGTCGACGCGCACCTCGTAGTGCACCGAGGCGGTGAGGATGGTCACGACCACCGAGGCCAGCAGGCTGTTGAGCGCCACGAGGGTGAGCGCCCTCTCCGTGACCTGCCCCTCGGCGCGCGTATCCTGCACGACCAGCAGGGTCACCGCCGGGGAAGTCGCCATCGCGATGGCTGCGGCGAGAGCTGCCATGAGCGGCGCGAACCCCGTCGCGTCGAGGACGGCGTAGACGAGCACGAAGGTGAGGAGGCTCTCCACCACCGCGGTGGCCGCCAGCGACCAGTCGCGCCTGAGCCAGCCGATGTCGACGCGCCGGCCCAGCTCGAAGAGCACGAGGCCCAGGCCGATGTCGACGAAGATGCGGGCCTCCTCGAGCAGCGGGCCGATGTTCATCGCCGCGGCCACGGGCGCGATGGCGAACCCCACGAGCACGTAGCCGATGATGCGCGGCAGGCGCAGCTGGCGCGCCGCCTCCCCGCCGAGCATGCCGGCGACGAGCAGGGCGCCGAACAGGAGCGCGAAATTCAGCTCCATCGGCAAGGACGGCAGGAACCGGGCTTCCATGGGCGAACCTCCCCTGTATTCGTTTCGCGACGGACGGTCCTGCGCGTGGAGGATGCAGCGGCGGGGCTTTGGTTAGAATGAACCCCTGTTATCCCCCTTCAGACCGTGCCCGTGGCCAAGAGTTTCTTCCAGAACACCATCGCGCTGGTCTACGACTTCGACGGCACCCTGTCGCCGCAGCCCATGCAGGAGTACACGGTGCTGCCGAAGATGGGCATCGCGCCGCGCGAGTTCTGGAAGCGCGTGAACGACGAGGCGCTCGCCACGCAGTCGGACATGATGCTGGTCTACATGCGCCACATCCTCGAGTCGCTGGAGACCCAGAAGATCGCGGTGAAACGCGAGGACTTCGCGAGGATGGCGAGCGCGATCCAGTACTTTCCCGGCGTGGCCGGGTGGTTCGCCCGCGTGAACGACTACGTGAAGCGCCAGAGCCAGGGCAAGGTGAAGCTCAACCATTACGTGATCTCCGCGGGGCAGAAGGAGATCCTCGACGGCGTGTCGATCGGCCGGCACTTCAAGCGCATCTACGCCTCGGAATACCACTTCAACCACCACGGCGTGGCCACCTTCCCGAAACTGCTGGTCACGGACACGGTGAAGACGCAGTTCCTCTTCCGCATCAACAAGGGCAAGGAATCGGTCACCGAGTCGATCAACGAGCACATGCCGGAAGCCGACCGGCCGATCCCGTTCCAGAACATGATCTACGTGGGCGACGGGATGACGGACGTGCCCTCCATGGCGCTCACCAAGAAGAACGGCGGGCACACGCTCGCGGTCTACCCGGAGGGCGAGGAGCGCGGCAAGGCCACCTGCGTGAAGCTCCTCGAGGCGGGCCGCGTCGACTTCATCGCCGAGGCCGAC
>CAZOIB010000397.1:0-4181 GCA_964579785.1 uncultured Lysobacter sp.
TCGAGGTGAAGAAGCCGTCGGAATCGAAGGGCCCGTGGGATTACTACAAGGTCCGGGCGACGATCCCCGCCGAGCAGGCTTTCCGTCCGATGGAACAGGGCGACTGCCCGCTCGTCAAGAAGTAACGGACAGGCGCTGAGAATGGCACGACGGGTCGAAGGGATGCGGCCGGGCAACGGTCCGGGTCCCTTCGGCCCGGAGGCCACAGGTCAGCCATGACGGAGATATTCGGCAAGCCGCTGCCCGTGATCATGGGGCAATTGTTGATCGGCCTGATCAACGGGTCGTTCTACGCCCTGTTGTCGCTCGGGCTCGCGGTGATCTTCGGCCTCCTCAACATCATCAACTTCACGCACGGCGCGCAGTACATGATGGGCGCGTTCGCGGCGTACTTCCTGCTGAACAAGCTCGGACTCAACTACTGGTGGGCACTCCTCCTGGCGCCGCTCGCCGTGGGCGCCACCGGGGTCGTCATCGAAAGGCTCATGCTCTCGCGGCTCTACAAGCTGGACCACCTCTACGGGCTCCTCCTCACCTTCGGCCTGGCGCTCGTCATCCAGGGCGCATTCCGGCACGAGTTTGGCTCCGCAGGGCTTCCGTACGCGATTCCGGAGCAGCTCTCGGGCGGAAGGAATCTCGGCTTCATGTTCCTGCCCAATTACCGGGCGTGGGTGATCGTGGCTTCCCTGGTCGTGTGCATCGCCACCTGGTTCGTGATCGAGCGCACCAGGCTCGGCGCCTACCTGCGTGCCGCGACGGAGAATCCGGCGATGGTGCAGGCATTCGGCATCAACGTGCCGCGCATGATCATGCTCACCTACGGCTTCGGAGTTGCGCTCGCGGCGCTCGCGGGCGTGATGGCCGCGCCGATCTACCAGGTGAACCCGCTCATGGGCGCCGACACGATCATCGTCGTGTTCGCGGTCGTGGTGATCGGCGGCATGGGCTCCGTCATGGGGTCCGTGGTCACGGGATTCGGGCTGGGCGTCATCGAGGGGCTCACCAAGGTCTTCTACCCGGAGGCGTCCAATACCGTGATCTTCGTGATCATGGCCATTGTCCTCATGATCCGGCCGCAGGGCCTCTTCGGGAGCCGCTGAAGCCGTGACCGACGACGCCTACAAGCCGCACGCCTCGCGCGACGACGCTGCGGAAGCCCGCTACGACCGCAAGGCCTTCGTGGTCATGATGCTTCTCTTCCTCGTGGCGCCGGCGTTCGTCTATCCGGTGTTCGTGATGAAGGCGCTGTGCTTCGCGCTGTTCGCATGCGCCTTCAACCTGCTCCTGGGCTTCGGCGGCCTGCTCTCGTTCGGCCACTCGATGTTCCTCGGCATGGCGGGGTATGTTTCGGCCCATGCGGCCAAGGTGTGGGGCCTGCCGCCGGAGGTGGCCATCCTAGCGGGCGCCGCGGCCTCGACATTGCTCGGCCTGCCCACGGGGCTTCTCGCCATCCGGCGGCAGGGCATCTACTTCGCGATGATCACGCTGGCGCTCGCGCAGATGGTCTTCTTCTTCTCCCTGCAGGCGCCTTTCACGGGAGGAGAGGACGGCATCCAGTCCGTTCCGCGCGGCAAGTTCCTCGGTGTCCTGGATCTCTCCGACACCATCGTCCTCTACTACGTGGTGCTCGCCATATTCACCGCGGGATTCCTCCTCATCTACCGCATCATCCACTCGCCTTTCGGACAGGTGCTGAAGGCCATCCGCGAGAACGAGCCGCGCGCCATCTCGCTGGGATACCGCACGGAGCAATACAAGCTCGCGGCCTTCGTGCTCTCCGCGGGCCTCGCGGGGCTGGCCGGCGCGACCAAGGCCATCGTCTTCCAGCTCGCTTCCCTCACCGACGTGCACTGGACCATGTCCGGGGAAGTGGTGCTGATGACGCTGCTGGGGGGAATGGGCACGATTTTCGGCCCGGTGGTGGGGGCATTCGCCATCATCACGATGGAGAACTACCTGGCCGAGCTGGGCTCCTGGTTCACGATCATCCAGGGCGGCATTTTCGTGGTCTGCGTGCTCGCCTTCCGCCGCGGCATCGTCGGCGAGCTGGAGGCCTGGCTCAGGCGCCGCCGCGCCGGCTGAAGCCCCGCGCCATGGCCGGGCCCTTCGCGGCGGACCTGCAGCGCAACGCGGCCAATCACGTCGCCCTGTCGCCGGTCGGCTTCCTGCGGCGGGCGGCCGACACGTGGCCCGGCAAGATCGCCGTTCGCCACGGCGACAACGCATACACCTACGCACAGTTCGACACCCGCTGCCGGCGGCTCGCTTCCGCGCTTGCGCGGCGCGGCATCGGGCGCGGCGACACGGTGGCGATCCTGGCGCCCAACGTACCGGCGATGCTCGAGGCGCATTACGCGGTCCCCGGGCTCGGGGCGGTGCTGAACGCCCTCAATTATCGGCTCGATGCCGCAACCATCGCCTTTTGCCTCGGTCACGGCGGTGCCCGGGTGCTCATCGCCGACCGCGAGTTTTCCGGCGTGGTGCAGGAGGCGCTGTCGCGATGCAGGATGCCGCCGCTGGTGATCGACATCGATGACGCGCTCGGCCCGGGGGGCGACCTGCGCGGCGAGGTCACCTATGAAGCATTGCTGGAAGAGGGCGATCCCGCGTATGTCCTTCCCGGACCGCAGGACGAGTGGGATTCGCTGGGTCTCCTCTATACCTCGGGCACGACGGGAGATCCCAAGGGCGTGGTCTACCACCACCGCGGCGCCTACCTGAATGCACTGGGCAACGCGCTCGCCTTCGGCCTTTCGGCACGGACGGTGTACCTGTGGACGCTGCCGATGTTCCACTGCAATGGCTGGACGTACACCTGGGCCGTGACCGCGGTCGGCGGAACCCATGTCTGCCTGCGCAAGGTGGACCCGGCCCTCATCTTCCCGGCGATCGCACGACACCGCGTCACGCACCTCTGCGGAGCGCCGGTCGTGCTGAACCTGCTGGTGCACGCTCCGGAATCCGTCAAAGCGCGCTTCGACCACGTGGTCGAAGTCGCCACGGGAGGAGCCGCCCCGCCGTCCGCCGTCATCGAGGCGATGGAGCGCATGGGCTTCCGGGTAACGCACCTCTACGGGCTGACCGAAAGCTACGGTCCGGCGACTCTTTGCGCCTGGCAGGACGAGTGGGAAGGTCTCGGTCTCGAGGCCAGGGCCCGCCTCATGGCGCGCCAGGGCGTGCGCTATCCCACGCTCGAGGACCTGCAGGTGGCCGATCCGCGCACGCACCAACCGGTGCCACGCGACGGCAAATCGCTCGGCGAGGTGATGCTGCGTGGCAACACCCTCATGAAGGGCTACCTCGCGAACCCGTTGGCCACGCAGGAGGCCTTCCGCGAGGGCTGGTTCCACACGGGCGACCTGGCGGTCTGGCATCCGGATGGCTACATCGAGGTCAAGGACCGCTCCAAGGACACGATCATCTCCGGCGGCGAGAACATTTCCTCGCTCGAGATCGAGGAATGCCTCTACCGCCACCCGCTGGTGATGGAGGCTGCAGTCGTGGCCCGCCCCGACGAGAAGTGGGGCGAGACGCCCTGCGCATTCGTCGCGCTCAAGCCGGGGGCGGGGCCGGTCGAGCCGCAGGAACTCGTCGCCTGGTGCCGGGAGCGCATCGCCCACTTCAAGGCGCCGCGCACGGTCGTGTTCGGCGAACTGCCGAAGACCTCGACGGGCAAGATCCAGAAGTTCGTGCTGCGCGAGAGGGCGCGGACATTGGGAAAGTGATCTGCTAGAATTCAAACGCTCGTTTGAATCTATCCAGCCCCCATTCCGCCCGCCATGAAAATACTCGTCCCGGTGAAGCGCGTCGTCGACTACAACGTGAAGGTTCGCGTGAAGGCGGACTCGACCGGCGTCGACCTCGCCAACGTGAAGATGTCCATGAATCCTTTCGACGAGATCGCGGTCGAGGAGGCGCTCAGAATCAGGGAGACAGGGCAGGCGACCGAAGTCGTGGCCGTGTCCGCGGGCCCTCTGGCCTGCCAGGAGACGCTGCGCACCGCGCTCGCCATGGGGGCCGACCGCGCGATCCTCATCGAGACCGATGCGGAGCTGCAGCCGCTCGCGGTGGCCAAGCTCCTCAAGGCCGTGGTGGCGAAAGAGTCGCCGCAGCTCGTCATCGCCGGCAAGCAGGCGATCGACGACGACGCCAACCAGGTCGGGCAGATGCTCGCGGCGCTC
>CAZOIB010000398.1:0-4973 GCA_964579785.1 uncultured Lysobacter sp.
CCGCCACCTTGTCCGGGTGGCCTTCGGAAACCGATTCCGAGGTGAAGAGGTAGTTCGATTTCATCGGGTTCGCCCCACAGTCGCCAGTTGAACCCGGAATTTTAGCAAATTTCCCGTTCCCGCCGGTCCGTCGCCGGCGGCCCCCTCTTGAGAATCCTGCTCCGGTTCCTTGCTTGGCTCGACCTTCCCGCGAACCACCGCGTGGGCGCGTGGGCCGGCAGGCTCGTCTTCGCGCTCTCGCCGCGCCTGCGCCTGCGCACGCTCGAAAATCTCCGGACGGCCATGGTCGCGGCCGACGCGGCGGCGCTCGCGCGCCTCGTCCGGGAGAACGCGGCCGAGATCGGCAAGGGGGCGGCCGAACTCGCCTGGGCGCTCTTCCGGCCCGTCGACGAGGTGGCCGGGCTGGTGCGGGAGCTGGACGGCTGGGACGCCGTCGAGCGCCTGCGGGCGGACAACCGGCCGCTCATCTTCGTCACGCCGCACCTGGGGGGCTACGACATCGCCGGGCGCTACCTCTGGTCGCGCCTGCCGATCCTGGCCATGTACCGGCCGCACAAGCTGGGCTGGCTCGACGAGCTCATCCGCGAAGGGCGCAATCGCGGCGCGGCGCCGGATGGTTCCAACGTCGCCCCGGCGAGCATGGCGGGCGTGCGCATGCTGCTCAGGCACCTGCGCAAGGGCGGATGCACGGTGATCCTGCCCGACCAGGTCCCCGGGGTTGGCGAGGGCGAATGGGTGGAATACTTCGGCCGGCCCGCGTACACGATGACGCTCACCGGCCGCCTGCAGGAAGCGTCGGGGGCCGCGCTGGTGTTCTGCTTCGCCGAGCGCCTGCCGCACGGCCGCGGCTTCCGCCTGCGCCTGCGCGTGCGCGACGAGCCGCTTCCGGACGATCGCGCGGCTGCGGCACGTGCCATCAACGAAGGCGTCGAGGCCCTCATCCGGATGGCCCCCGCGCAATACCTCTGGGGATACAACCGCTACAAGCGGCCGGCCGGCGCGCCCCCGGCGCCGGGAGCGCGATGATGGCGATCCTGAGCCGCATCGGTTCTTGGCTTGCGGTAGGGCTGCTGTGGCTGCTGCACTGGCTGCCGATGCCGGTGCTGGGGTCGATCGGCAAGGCGATCGGCCGCCTCCTGTACCGGTTCGGGCGGGGGCGCGTCACGGACACGAACCTCGCCCTGTGCTTTCCGGACAGGTCGCAGGCGCAACGCAGGGCGCTTGCGCTTCGCCATTTCGAGGCACTCGGCAGGAGCGCGATCGAGTTGAGCGTTCTGTGGTTCGGGTCCGACGAGCGCCTGCTCGGCATGGTGAAGCCGGTGGGCCTGGAGCACCTCGAAAATCTGACCGGCCGGACGCTGATCGTCTTCGCGCCACATTTCGTCGGCGTCGACATCTGCGGAGTGCGTCTGGCCGGGCTCATTCCGAACAGCGCAAGCATCTATAGCCGCCAGAAGAACCCGGTGCTGGACCGCTACCTGATGCGCGGGAGGCTGCGCATGGGCTCTCCCCTCATGCTGTCCCGGCAGGACGGCATACGGGCCATCGTCAAGTCGCTGCGCGAGGGGCGCTCGCTCTACTTCCTTCCCGACATGGACTTCGGCGGGCGCGATGCGATCTTCACGCCCTTCTTCGGGGTTCCGGCGGCGACGGTGACCGCCCTTCCCCGGCTGGCTCAACTCGGCCGCGCGACCGTTGTTCCGGCGATCGCGCGCCAGGTGGAGCAGGGCTACGAACTGCGGATCTACCCGCCGTGGGAGGACTACCCCACCGGCGACCTCGAAGCGGACGTGCGGCGCATGAACGCCTTCATCGAGGACCGCGTGCGCGAGGCGCCCGAACAGTATTTCTGGGCGCACAAGCGCTTCAAGACGCGTCCGCCGGGCGAAGCATCGCCGTATCGGCGAGAATGACCGCCATGCGGCTGCGCTTCACCAAGATGCACGGGCAGGGCAACGACTTCGTCGTCATCGACGGCGTGCGCCAGTCGGTCGCGCTCACGGCGGAGCGGGTGCGCGCCCTTGCCGACCGCCACTTCGGCATCGGCTGCGACCAGCTCCTTCTCGTCGAGCCCGCGCGCGAGGCGGGCAACGATTTCCGCTACCGCATCTGGAACGCCGACGGCGGCGAGGTCGAGCAGTGCGGCAACGGCGCGCGCTGCTTCGCCCGCTTCGTGCGCGACCAGGGGCTCAGCACCCGCGACGAGCTCCGCGTCGAGACGGCGCGCGGCGTGATCCGCCCGCGCATCGAGGCGTCGGGCCGCGTCACGGTGGACATGGGTCCGCCGCGCTTCGCCCCGGCCGACATCCCCTTCGACACGGCCGTGGAGCAGCCGACCTACGCGCTCCCCGTCGACGGGCGGATCGTCGAGCTGAGCGTGCTGTCGATGGGCAATCCGCACGCCGTGCAGGTGGTTGGCGACGTCGACGCGGCGCCGGTCACGACGGAGGGACCGCGCATCGAGAGCCACCGCGCGTTCCCCAACCGGGTCAACGCGGGCTACCTGCAGGTCGTCGCGCGCGACCACATCCGGCTGCGCGTCTGGGAACGCGGCGCGGGCGAGACGCTCGCCTGCGGCACGGGCGCCTGCGCGGCCGTGGTCGCGGGGATCCGCCTCGGGCTGCTCGACGCCGACGTGCGCGTGTCGACCCGCGGCGGCGACCTCGCGATCCGCTGGGACGGCCCCGCGCCGGGCATGACGCCCCCCGTGGCGCCCGTTATGATGTCGGGCGATGCCGTGCGCGTGTACGAGGGAGTTGTCGAGCTCTAGGCGCGCCAACTGGAGAACCAAACTTGCTGACCCCGGATCAAGTCGCCGAATACCTCCGCCAGAACCCCGGCTTTTTCGAGCAGAACGTCGACCTGCTGGTGAACATCCAGATTCCCCATCCGCACGGCGGGCGCGCCGTGTCGATCGGCGAGCGCCAGCTGGTCGCCGTGCGCGAGAAGTCGAAACTCCTGGAGGAGAAGCTGCGCGAGCTGATCGGCTTCGGCGAGGAGAACGACGCCGTCTCGGAGAAGGTCCACCGCCTCGCCTGCCGCCTGCTCGAGGCGGGCGGGCTCGACGCGATCCTCGACACCGCCTACCTCGACCTCCTCGACCACTTCTCCGTGCCGCACGTCGCGGTGCGCCTGTGGAACGTGGCCGAGCACAACCCGGAAACCAGGGAGTTCGGCACGGTTGCCGCGGAGATGCGCGAGTTCGTGGCGAAGCTGCCGGCGCCGTACTGCGGGCACCACGCGGTGTACGAGAGCCACGCCTGGTTCGGCGAGGCCGGGCCGCATCTCAAGTCGTTCGCCCTCGTGGCGCTGCGCCGGGGAGAGCAGTGCTTCGGCGTGCTGGCGCTCGCCTCCGAGGACGAACAGCGCTTCTATCCCGAAATGGGCACGCTCTACCTCACGCGCATCGGCGAGCTCCTTTCCTGCGCGCTGTGGCGCCACCTCACGCTCGTCCGTGAACCCGCCGGCTAGCGACTTCGCGCGCTACCTCGGATTCCTGCGCCATGAAAAGCGCCTGGCCGACCACACCCTGGCGGCCTATGCGCGCGACGGCGCGCTGCTCGCCACCCTCTGTGCCGGGCGCGCTCCCGGCGAGCTGGTCGCCGCCGACATCCGCCGCGGCGTGGCGATGCTGCACGGACGCGGGCTCTCGCCGCGCTCGCTCGCGCGGCTGCTGTCCTGCTGGCGCGGCTACTTCGACTGGCTGGCGCGCCGCAAGGAGATCACGGCCAACCCCTGCAAGGGCATCCGCGCACCGCGTGCCGCGCGCACCCTGCCGCAGGCGCTTTCGCCCGACGATGCCTCGCGTCTCGTCGCCATCGCCGACACCTCGCCGACGGGAATCCGCGACCGCGCCCTCTTCGAGCTGGCGTATTCCTGCGGCCTGCGCGTCTCCGAGCTGACCGGCCTCGACCTGGGCGCCATCGACGCCGCCTCCGGCGAGGCGCGCGTCACCGGCAAGGGCGCGAAGACCCGCATCGTCCCGGTCGGGAAACCCGCGCTGGAGGCACTGGCGCGCTGGCTGCCGGTGCGCGCGGGACTCGCGGCAGCCGGGGAACCGGCGCTCTTCATCGGGCGCTCCGGCAGGCGCCTCGCGCCGCGCGAGGTGCAGCGCCGCATCAAGCGCTGGGCCGTCGCCGCGGGGCTCCCCGTCGACGTGCATCCGCACATGCTGCGGCACTCCTTCGCGTCGCACTTGCTGCAGTCCTCCGGGGACCTGCGCGCCGTCCAGGAGATGCTCGGCCACGCGAGCATCGCCTCCACGCAGGTCTATACCCACCTCGATTTCCAGCACCTCGCCAAGGTCTACGACGCCGCCCACCCGCGGGCGAAGCGCAAGGGCTGAGGGCGCGCAACACAATTGCATCTGCGCGGCGCGCAAGCCTAGAATCCTCCCATGGCAAGAACTCGTGCGTCCGAGGCTCGGCGGGTGCCGGCGGCGGAACAGCGGATCCGCGCGGCAGGCGAGCGCCTCACCGGCCCGCGCGCGGCGGTGCTCGCCCTGCTGCTCGGTTCCGACGTCGCCCTCACGCACCACGAGATCGAGACGGCATTGCGCGCGGGTCCGCGCGTGGATCGCGTGACCGTCTACCGGGTGCTGGACTGGCTGGTCGCCCTGGGTCTCGCCCACCGAATCCCCGGCGACGACCGCACCTGGCGCTACCGGGCCAACCGCGACCGGCACGGCCCGCACGCGCACTTCACCTGCTCGAGCTGCGGCAGGACCGTCTGCCTGGAAGACGTGGCGGTGCCGTCGCGGGTGAAGGTGCCGAAGGGATTCCTGCCGCAGAAGGTGGATCTCACCGTGCAGGGCCTGTGCGCGGCCTGCCACTGACGCCGCGCCTGGGATCCGCCGCGATGACCGCCACGACCGTCACGCCGGTGACGCTGCTCACCGGCTTCCTCGGCAGCGGCAAGACCACGCTCCTGAACCGCCTGCTCGCGCATCCGGCGGCGGCCGATTGCGCGGTGAT
>CAZOIB010000399.1:0-2045 GCA_964579785.1 uncultured Lysobacter sp.
CAAGATCGCCATCGCCGCCGCCGCGATCGCCGCCGGCCGCCAGGACAAGCTCGTGCTCGGCAACATGGGCGTCAGGCGCGACTGGGGCTGGGCGCCGGAGTACGTCGAGGCGATGTGGAAGATGCTGCAGCGCGAGACGCCGAACGACTACGTGATCGCCACCGGCCGCGTGGCGTCGCTGGAGGAGTTCGTCGCCGCCGCCTTCGACGCCGTGGGGCTCGACTGGAAGAAGTACGTGGCGAGCGACGCGGCCTTCATCCGGCCCACGGACCTCAAGGGTTTTGCGGGGGACGCTTCGCGAGCCGCGACGGAACTGGGCTGGAGGCCGAAGCTCCTGATGCCGGAGATCGCGCGCCGGATGGCGCTGGAGGAAGCGGGACGCAGTCCGCCGCGGCAGGGGCGGGCATGAGGAAGGATGCGCGGATCTTCGTGGCCGGCCACCGGGGGCTGGTCGGGTCCGCCCTGGTGCGCTGCCTCGAGCGGCGCGGCTACGCGAACCTCGTCAAGCGCACGCACGAGGAGCTGGACCTCACCGACGGGCCGGCGGTGCGCGCGTTCTTCGACGAGGAGCGTCCGCAGCACGTGTTCCTGGCGGCGGCGAAGGTCGGCGGCATCCTCGCCAACGCGACCTATCCGGCCGAGTTCATCCACTCCAATCTCGCGGTCCAGTTGAACGTCATCGACGCGTGCTGGCGCCACGGCGTCGAGCGGCTGCTGTTCCTGGGATCGAGCTGCATCTATCCGCGCGACTGCCCGCAGCCCATCAGGGAGGAGTACCTGCTGACCGGGCCGCTGGAGCCCACCAACCGCGCCTATGCGCTCGCCAAGATCGCCGGGGTCGAGATGTGCGCCGCCTACAACCGGCAGTACGGCACGCGCTATCTCGCGGTCATGCCGACCAACCTGTATGGCCCCGGGGACAACTACGACCTCGCCTCGTCGCACGTCCTGCCGGCGTTGATCCGCAGGTGCCACGAGGCCAGGGTCCAGGGCGCGCCCGAGGTCCACCTGTGGGGAACGGGAGCGCCGCGCCGCGAATTCCTGCACAGTGACGACATGGCCGAGGCCTGCGTGTTCCTCATGGAGCTTGGCGAGGAGGCATTCAACGGCGTCGCGGTCGCGAGCCCCGGGTTCCCGCTGGTCAACATCGGCTCCGGCGAGGACCAGACCATCGCGGAACTGGCGGGCATCGTGAAGGAGGCCGTCGGGTACGCGGGACGCTTCGCCTGGGATCGCAGCAAGCCCGACGGCACGCCGCGCAAGCTCCTGTGCGTCGACAAGCTCCATGCGCTGGGGTGGCGTCCGCGGATCGGCCTGCGGGAAGGCATCGCGGATACCTACCGGCAGTTCATCGCGACGCAGCCACCGGGCTGACGCGCAGACACGAGGCGGACGAACCATGCGCAACTACGGCTCCCGCAGGCGCATCCTGGTCACCGGGGGCGCCGGCTTTCTCGGCTCGCACCTGTGCGAGCGGCTCCTCGCCGACGGCCAGGACGTGCTCTGCGTGGACAACTTCTTCACCGGCACCAAGGACAACATCGCCCACCTGCTCGGCCGCCCCCATTTCGAGGTCATGCGCCACGACGTGACCTTTCCGCTCTACGTGGAGGTCGACGAGATCTACAACCTCGCCTGCCCGGCCTCGCCCGTCCACTACCAGTACGACCCGGTGCAGACGACCAAGACGAGCGTGCACGGCGCGATCAACATGCTGGGCCTCGCCAAGCGCGTCAAGGCGAAGATCCTGCAGGCCTCCACCAGCGAGGTCTACGGCGACCCGGAAGTGCACCCGCAGACCGAGGCCTACTGGGGCCACGTCAACCCGATCGGGATCCGTTCCTGCTACGACGAGGGCAAGCGCTGCGCCGAGACGCTGTTCTTCGACTACCACCGCCAGCACCACCTGCGCATCAAGGTGGCGCGGATCTTCAACACCTACGGGCCGCGCATGCATCCCAACGACGGGCGCGTGGTGTCCAACTTCATCGTGCAGGCGTTGCGTGGCGAACCGATCACCATCTTCGGCCAGGGCAGCCAGACGC
>CAZOIB010000400.1:0-1602 GCA_964579785.1 uncultured Lysobacter sp.
GTGGGTCGGGCTTCAGCCCGACGCTTTTCGTTCATCGCCCCCGATCCAGACCGCATTCCAGAACGGATATTCGCGCAGCGACGACGCGATCCCCGCCCGCAGCGGATTGGCGCAAACGTATCGCACGACGTCCCGCACCGACTCTTCGCGGCGCAGAGCGCGATCGTGAAATCCCGGTTGCCAGACCGGCCCGACCACATGGCGCAGTGACCCGATCGAACGGCTCGAGCGTCCCTTGAAGCGTTGCATGGCGAGTTCGAGCGATCGCAGCTTCAGCTGCACGAGCAAGTGCACGTGGTCCGGCATGATTACCCAGGCGAGCACGGTCCAGTCTTCCTCGCGCTCCGATTGCGCGATTGCCCGGGCCACTGCGCAGGCCTCTGGAAAGGAAGCGAAGATCGGCTGCCGGCGATGCGTTGCCGCGGTGAGCAGGTACGCCTGCCCATCGATCGATCGACGACCCCGTCGCAGATCGTTGTAGGACATATGCGATTCCGTCTGGTGGAGCGGGCGAGCATGGGCGCAGGCGCGGCGGCGCGCATTCGGCGGAATGGCCGAACGAGATCATCCGTCGCGGGATCTGAAGCCCGACCCACAGCAGAAGGGCGATGTCGGTTACTGAAGCCCGACCCACAGCAGAGGGGCGATGTCGGGCTGAAGCCCGACTCGCAGGGGAGGGGGACTTGCCCGGCTGCGATTGCGCTACCATGTTCGCCTCGTCCAGCAGCAAGCCGGAGCAAGACCCCATGAGCATCCAGGACAAGATCCGCGAGCAGGTGAAGGGCCACCACGTGGTCCTCTACATGAAGGGCACGCCGCAGTTCCCGCAGTGCGGCTTCTCGGCGACCGCCGCCGAGATCCTCAAGCGCTGCGGCGTCACGGACTATTTCAGCGTCAACGTGCTGGCCGATGGCGACGTGCGCGAGGGCATCAAGCAGTACGCGAACTGGCCGACGATCCCGCAGCTCTACGTGAACGGCGAGTTCGTCGGCGGCTGCGACATCATGCGCGAGATGTACGCGAGCGGCGAACTGCAGCAGGTGCTCGACCGCAAGACCGCCTGAAGCCGGCTGCCGCGAAGCCGGGGAAAGCCGACGCCGGCTCCAGCGCCGCACCCGGCGACTCGACCGACGCGTCGGCACCGCCGGCGCGCGCGGCGGGCCGGCGATTCGTCGTCCCCCGTGACGGGCGCCTCGTGCGCCCGACTTCGTTTGCGCCTCCGTGCGCCGCTCGCAGCGCGATGCGCGGTTCGTCATGACCTGGCGCGGACGCATCGGAACCCGTGTTCCCGCATCGTTCCGGGGCAGCCGCGCACCGGGGTGGTGCGTCCGGTCGCGCGTCGGACGACCCGGATCGAGCACAACGCCATAAGAATCAGCGGCATCGGATGGTGGCACGCCGCCTGCTCCCCTGTTGCGCCAAATCGGGCCCTCGCGCCCGGACCTGAGCGCAGGCAGGGCGTCCGCGAGCCCCGACCGGCGACGACGAACGACCCACCGCCACGGGGCATCCATGGACGCACTGAAATCCGGCACCGACACGCTGTTCATCCTGATGGGCGCGATCATGGTGCTCGCGATGCACGGGGGCTTCGCGTTCCTC
>CAZOIB010000401.1:0-6794 GCA_964579785.1 uncultured Lysobacter sp.
ATGGGCGGCGTCGCTAATTGCCACAATGCAATCCATCACCCCTTTACCGGCGGCAATCGGCGGGGCATCGGCGTTCATCGGCGTGAACCGCCTTTTGCGAGGATCACTCGACCATGCGTGAATACGACTACGTGATCGTCGGCGCCGGCAGCGCCGGCTGCGTGCTGGCCAACCGTCTCACTGCCGACGGCAATTCGAGCGTCCTGCTCCTGGAAGCGGGCGGCAAGGACGACTGGATCTGGATCGACATCCCGGTGGGCTATCTCTACGCCATCGGCAACCCGCGCACGGACTGGTGCTTCAAGACCGAGCCCGATCCGGGCCTCAACGGACGCCAGTTGGGCTACTCGCGCGGGCGGGTGCTCGGCGGCTGCTCCTCCATCAACGCCATGGTCTACATGCGCGGGCAGAAGGAGGACTACGACTACTGGGCCGCGCAGGGCAACGAGGGCTGGTCCTGGGACGACGTGCTGCCGCTCTTCCGCAAGCACGAGGACTTCTTCGCGGGCGCCAACGAATTCCACGGCGCGGGCGGCGAGCTGCGCGTGGAAGAGCCGCGCGTCAGGTGGGAGATCCTCGATGCCTGGCGCGAGGCGGCCGCGGAGTGCGGCATCCCGAAGATCGCCGAGTTCAACCGCGGCGACAACTTCGGCAACGCCTATTTCCACATGAACCAGAAGCGCGGGCGGCGCTGGAGTGCCACCAACGCGTGGCTGCGGCCCGCCCTGGGCCGGCCCAACCTCACGGTGGTCACGAAGGCGCATGCGACGAAGCTCCGGCTGGAGTCGAAGGACGGTCGCCGGCGTGCCACCGGCCTCGACTACGTGGTGGAGGGGCAGGGTGAAGCCACCGCGTCCGCGCGCAAGGCCGTGATCCTGGCCGCGGGCGCCATCGGCTCGCCGCAACTGCTGCAGTTGTCGGGCGTCGGCCCGGGCGCGTTGCTGGCCCGGCACGGCATCCCGGTCTTCCAAGAGATGGCAGGGGTCGGCGAGGACCTGCACGACCACCTGCAGATCCGGATGGTGTTCAAGGTGAAGAACGTGACGACGCTCAACACCCGCGTCAACAGCCTCTGGGGCAAGGCGGCGATGGGGCTCGAGTACGCGCTTTTCCGCACCGGTCCCCTCACCATGCCGCCTTCCCAGCTGGGCGCGTTCGCGAAGAGCGACCCGCGGGAGCCCACGCCCAACATCGAGTGGCACGTGCAGCCGCTCTCCCTGGACAAGTTCGGCGATCCCCTGCATCCCTTCCCGGCGATCACGCCCTCCGTCTGCAACCTGCGGCCCACGTCGCGGGGCTGGCTGCGCATCAAGTCCGCGGATCCCTTTGCCGCGCCCGAGATCCGGCTCAACTACCTGGCGACCGACGCGGACCGCCAGGTGGCCGCCGACGGCATGCGCTACACGCGCCACATCCTGGCCGCCCAGGCGCTTGCGAAGTACGAACCGCAGGAGTGGCGGCCGGGCCCGACAGCCCAGACCGATGCGGAACTGGCCAAGGCTGCCGGCGACCTGGGAACCACGATCTTTCACCCGGTGTCCACCTGCCGCATGGGTCGCGACCCCGCCGCGGTGGTGGATTCGCGCCTGCGCGTGCACGGAATCGAGGGGCTGCGCGTTGTGGATGCATCGATCATGCCGCGCATCACCTCGGGCAACACCAACGCGCCCGTCTACATGATCGCGGAGAAAGGCGCGCGCATGATCCTCGAGGACGACCGTTGACCCGCAAGCTGCTCCTGGCCGTCATCGCCACGGCCGCCGTTGCCGCTCTCGCCTGGGACCTGCTGCGTGCCCCACCCGCGGCGCCGGCAGCCTCGGCCGTGGCTTCGGCAAAGGCGGCCTCGGCGGCAAGTGCGGCGGCGTCAGGCGCCTCGCGCCCGGTGCCCGGCACTGCCGGGACGGCGAGCGCAGCCAATTTCCTGCGGCCCGTGGCGGTGACGCTGGCCACCTCGACGCCGCTGGCGCGCGAATTCGCCGCGGCACTCGCCTGGAAGCCGATCTACGAGCGTCTCAAGGGTTCGGCAGAGGGCGGGACCCCGGAGGGGCAGTACCTCCAGTACCGCATCCTGCGCGCCTGCGCGACGGTGGCGGATCGCCGGGGCGGAGGCGCGCCGCGCCCGCAGGCGACGGCGGCCATGGAGGAGCGCCGCAGGCAAATCGAGGCGAGCCTCCCGGAAGGCGATCCGCGCCTCGCCCAGCGCCTTGCCGCCTTCGACAAGGTGAACACCGACCAGTGCGCCGGCCTGGCTGGCGTCACCGTCACGGAAGCGGATCTCGCCCAGATGCTCAGGAACGCCGTGGCGGGAGGAGACCCGAAGGCGCGCGCCTGGCAAGTGGAGCAGGAGATGTGGCAGGAGCGCCGCAGTGCCAGCACGCCGGGCCGGGCCGGGCCGACGCTTTCGGATCCGCAGCTCGCTTCGCTCAAGGAAGCGTTCGCGACCAGGGACCCGGAAGCGATGGTGATCGCCGGGCGCGTGCTCGCCAACGGCTTTCGCGACATCACCGTGCGCGCGGGCCCGGACCAGGAGCCGATCGAGAACCGCACGTTCATGAATGCGGCACTCCTCCTCGCCTGCGAGTACGGCTACCCCTGCGGCGAGAACAACCAGCGCGTCCTCAATGCCTGCGCCTTCCAGGGCCACTGCGGCGTGGCGAGCCTGCCGGACTTCCTCTTCTACTACGGCTCGTCGCCCTACGACGCACAGCTCGCCGACCGTTATCGTATGCTGTTGCGACAGGCAGCGGATTCGGGCGACTGGTCCGGAATCACGATCCAGCGCGGCAGCCGCTCGCCGAATGCGCCCGGGATGGCTTTCCACGGCACGGCCGGCCGCTGAGATTCTTCAATCGCAAGTCCGGAGTGACCATGCTCAAGCTGAACGTGAACGGGAAGACGCACACAGTCGACGTCGAGCCCGAGATGCCGCTCCTGTGGGTCCTGCGCGATCACCTGAATCTGCCGGGCGCCAAGTACGGCTGCGGCATCGGGGAGTGCGGTTCCTGCAGGGTGCACGTCGACGGCGAGGCGGTGCGCTCGTGCCTGATGAAGGCCGAGGCGGCGGTCGGCAAGAAGATCCTGACCATCGAGGGGCTGTCGAAACCCGGCCTGCACCGGATCCAGAAGGCCTGGATCGAGCACGAGGTGCCGCAGTGCGGCTACTGCCATACCGGCATGATCATGTCCGCGGCGGCGCTCCTCGCGAAGAAAGCGAAGCCGACGGATGCCGACATCGACGAAGCCATGACGAACCTGTGCCGCTGCGGCACCTACGCGCGCGTGCGCAAGGCGATCCATGCCGCGGCGGCGCCCGTCGCCACGGTGACCCCGGCGAAGAAGGCGGCAGCATCGAACAACGAGCCGGCAGCCTAGGACGCCCGCCATGACCATCCGCTCTCCGCAACGCCGCTTCTTCCTCAAGGCCTCGGCCGCCGTCGGCGGCGGACTTGCCCTCGAATTTTCCTTCCCGCTCGTCGCCAGCGCGGCCAGGGGTGGCAGCGCAACCGAGGTGAATGCCTGGGTCGTGATTCACCCCGATGACCGCGTGGTCGTCCGCATCGCGCGCTCGGAGATGGGGCAGGGCAGCTACACGGCGCTGGCCCAACTCGTCGCCGAGGAACTCGACTGCGACTGGATGAAGGTCTCCGCGGAGTTCGCCTCCCCAAACGAGCACATCCGCCGCAATCGCATCTGGGGATCGATGTCCACCGGCGGCAGCCAGGGCGTGCGCGGCTCGCAGGACTACGTGCGCAAGGCAGGTGCCGCCGCTCGCGAAATGCTGGTCGCCGCGGCCGCCGCGCAATGGAAGGTGCCGGCCTCCGAATGCACGGTCGACAAGGGCGTCATCACGCACGGCCCGTCGAAGCGGCGGCTGCGCTACGGGCAGGTGGCCGCGCAGGCGGCGAAACTGGATCCTCCCAAGGACGTGAAGCTGCGCGACCCGAAGGACTGGAAGATCGCCGGCAAGCCGCTGCGGCGGCTCGACATTCCCGACAAGGTGCTCGGCAAGCCCGTGTTCGGCACCGACGTGATGCTGCCCGGCCTGCTGCACGCCTCGATCGCCCAGTGCCCCGTGTTCGGCGGCAAGGTGAAGTCGCTCGACGCGGCCGAAGCCGAAGGCATGCGCGGCGTGAAGAAGGTCGTCCGCGAGGAGGATTTCGTGGCCGTGATCGCCGACAGCTGGTGGCGCGCCAACCGGGCGCTCAAGCGGCTCAAGGTGGAATGGGATAGCGGCGCCCATGGGCAGGCATCGGATGCGACCATCGCAGCCATGTTCCGCGAAGGGCTGGCGGACCCGAACCTGGTCGAGGCGAAGAAGGCAGGCGACGTCGCCGGGGCGCTGGCGACTGCCGCGAAGGTGGTCGAGGCCGAGTATGCCTCGCCGTACCTCAACCACGCGACGATGGAGCCGCAGGTTTGCACGGCCTGGGTGAAGCCCGATGGCTTGGTCGAGGTGTGGACGTCCACGCAGAACGGCGAGGCCGCCCTGGCGGAAGCCGCGCGCACCGCCGGCGTTGCGCCGGAAAAGGTCGAGGTCCACAAGATGATGCTGGGCGGGGGCTTCGGGCGCCGCGGCTACCAGGACTATGTTCGCCTCGGCGTGAAGGTCGCGATGGCGATGCCCGGCAAGCCGGTGAAAGCGATGTGGTCGCGCGAGGAGGACATGCAGCACGGCAAGTACCGTCCGGCCAGCGTGGTGAAGATGCGCGGCTGCATCGACGCCCAGGGCCGGGCCGTCGCCTTCGAGGCGAAGGTGGCTTGCCCGTCGATCCTCGCCTCCATGGGGAGCCGCATGAATCCGGGCAGCGCGGATTTCACCTCGGTGCGCACGCTGAACGACATGCCCTACGACATCGCCAACCAGTACGTCGGCTACGCCATGCGCAATGGCCACGTGCCCGTGGGCTTCTGGCGCGCGCCGGGCCAGCAGAACGGCGTCTACCGCGAATGCTTCCTCGACGAAATGGCGCTGGCTGCCGGCAAGGATCCGCTCGCGTTCCGCCTGGCGATGCTGCCGGCAGGCAACAAGAACCGGCTTGTGCTGGAGGCGGCCGCCAAGGCTGCGGGCTGGGGCACGCCGCTGCCAGCCGGCGTCGGCCGCGGGCTCGCGGTGGTGGAAGGCTTCGGCAGCTACGCGGCGGGCGTGGCCGAAGTCGCGGTGGCCGCGGACGGTGCCCTCAAGGTGCTGCGCTACGTGATCGCCATCGATTCCGGCCACGTGGTGAACCCCGACACCTGCGCCGCACAAGCCGAGAGCAACGCGATCTACGGCCTGGGCGCGCTCTACGAGGCCTGCACCGTCAAGGAGGGGCGCATCCAGGAATCGAACTTCCACGACTTTCCGCTGCCGACCATCGCCGACATGCCCAAGGTCGAGCTCGTGCTCGTCCCCACCGGCGGCTTCTGGGGCGGCCATGGCGAGCCCGGCATCCTGCCCTTCCAGGCCTGCGTGCTCAATGCGGTCTACGCGGCGACGGGCAAGCGCGTGCGGACGCTGCCGCTCAGGCCTGGGGATTTGCGCAAATCGTGATCGATGCCGATGGTCGCGCGAGGAGGTGCCGCTTGAACAGGTTCCTGCCGCTACTGTGCGCCGGCGGGTTGCTCTTCGCCGCGCAAGCCCGCGCCGAGGTGACGGTCACCGACGCCTGGGTGCGCGCCACGGCGCCGCGGCAGACCGCGACCGAAGCGTTCATGTTGCTCACGAGCACCGAGAACCTGTCGTTCATTGGGGCAGCCTCCTCCGTCGCCGGCATCGTCGAGATACAGCGCCCGGTCACGAGCGGCGGCCAGAAGGCGATGCGTGCCATCGACGAGGTGGAGTTGCCCGCCGGCAAGGCCGTGGCGCTCGCGCCCGGCGGCGTCCAGGTGATGTTGATCGAGCTGAGGAAGCCCCTGCGCGCTGGCGAAAAGGTTCCGATCACGCTCACCTTCGTGGACCGGGACAACCGGAGATCGACGCTCGAGATCGTGGCGGAGGTGCGCCCGGCCGGCGCGCCTGCGCCGAAGCGCTGACTGGCCGCAGTAACCGCGGCCCCCATTCATCCCTGAAAGGACTGGACGTGAAAACACCCTGGATCGCGATCCTTCTCGCCGGCGGCCTCGTGTCCGCGCTGCCCGCCGGCGCCGAAGTCACCGTCACGGAGGCCTGGATACGCGGCACGGTCGCCGCGCAGAAGGCCACGGGGGCGTTCATGAAGCTCAAGTCGAGCGAGAACGCCAGGCTCGTTGCGGCGGCCTCTCCCGCGGCCAACATCGTCGAAGTGCACGAGATGGCGATGAAGGGCAACGTCATGACGATGCGCGCGGTGGACGCCATCGAGCTGCCCGCCGGCAAGGTGGTGGAACTCAAGCCCGGCGGCTACCACGTGATGCTGATCGACCTCGTGAAGCCGCTCGCGGCGGGCGACAAGGTGCCGGTGCAGCTCACGGTCGTCAGCAAGGACGGCAGGAAGGCCATCCTGGAAGTGAAGGCTGAAGTGCGCGCCGCGGGCGGCGGCGCGATGAAGCACTAGCGGTCAGGTCAGGCACTGATCAGCTCGCGCACGTGCGCGGCGACGCTCCGCGCCAGCGCCGGAAGGTTGTAGCCGCCCTCCAGCAGCGACACCACGCGGCCCTGGCAGTGGCGGTGCGCCACCTGCACGAGCTCGTGCGTCACCCACGCGTAGTCGTCCTCGACCCAGCGCATGTTGGCCATGTCGTCCGCGCGATGGGCGTCGAAGCCCGCGGAGATGTAGACGAGCTGCGGCTGGAAGGCGTCCAGCGCCGGCATCCAGTAGTCCTGCACGGCGGCGCGC
>CAZOIB010000402.1:0-5403 GCA_964579785.1 uncultured Lysobacter sp.
CAACTACCCGGACGGGCTGGATCTCGACGTCTTCCGCGACTGGAAGAAGGCGCTTGCCGCGGTGAAATAGGAGTCGCGTTCCGCGTACGCGCGCTCGAGCGCTCACCGATTGCCGGAAGCCCTCATTTCGGCAAGCCAGCGCGCGCCCCGTGCCAGCATGGCCTTCACGCGCGGGTCGGGGTGCAGCGTCCGATAGAGCGGGTCGTCGCGCAGCCGGGTGTAGACGTTGGCCCAGCGTCCGTAGTCGCGTTGCACCAGCCGATCCAGGCGCACGATGGCGCCCTCGCGATCGCCCGCCGCGATCTGGTAGTCGTAGCTTTGCGCCCACGCGATCGAGCCGGCGGCGGGGTTCCTCCTCAATTCGCGGGAGAGGGCGTACTCGGCGGCGGCGGCCTTGCGCTCGCCCAGGCGGGCCAGCACCGTGGCCTTCCCCTCACGCAGACCGGAACTGTCCGGCCTGGTCTCGAGCAGCCGGTCATAGGTCTTGATCGCTTCCCGCCACTGCAGCTCGGCGGCGGCGTGCCGTCCTGCGGCGGCATGGACGTCGCCGCGCAATGCGGCGGTGGGAATCTCGACGAGGGCCTCCTGGAGCATGTCCCGCTGGCTGCGGCCGAGCGTCTCGAGCGCCTTCTCGTAGTCCCCGGAGCGCAGCCAGAGCCCGCTCACGTGGGCGATGAACACGTCCTCGAGCAGGAGCTTGGAGGGAATCGTGGCGGCGAAGTCCCGAGCCGCCGCCAGGTCTCCCCAGCCGTAGAGGAGCACGAGCAGGCGCAGCAGGTAACTCCACCGCACGGGTTGACCGGAGGCGAAGACGCCGTCCAGCAGCCGGTCCGCCTCGACGTAGTTTCCCCGGCGCCAGTGCATGGCGGTCAGGTGCGAGTCCGCATAGCTCCGTCCGAGCGGCGAGACGGCGCGCAGGCGGTCGAGGCCGTGCGCCTTGCCCTCCGCCGGTGCCGCCTCGGCGACCGGCGTACTCCGGTCGGCGGCCCAGGCCGCCTCGCGAAGCACGGTGATGTTCGCCGGCGTGCGCGCGATCAGCTTCTCCAGGCGCTGGCTCGCCTCGGCCCAGTCCCGGTTCACGATGAGCAATCCGCAGGCGGCGAGCTCGGCATTGACGGACTCCGGGTCGAGGAGCTTGGCCTTCTCGGCATGGCTCCTCAGGTCCGCCCGTCGCCTGGGCGTGTCCTCGTAATTCGCCTGGATGAAGCGGAAGTTGGCCCACGCCGCTGCGGCAAACGCCTCCGCGCTCGACGGGTCCTTGGCGATCGCCTCGAGGGCGAATTGCTCCGCAAGCTCGACGTTGCGGCGGGTGAGCAGCGGATCATCGTCGAGTAGCTCGCGCGCCTTGGCCACCCGCTCGGCCGTCGCACTTCCCGACGTCGTGGGCGACGACGGCTTGACCATCCTGACGACGGCCGGCACCAGCGTGACGGCGACGACGATCGCGACGATCCACCCCCACCGCGCGGAAAACCGGGAAGACGCCGGTCTGGCGTCGGGCCGCGCGGCGGCATCCTCGCGCTTCGGTGAAGCAAATTCGCCGGACAGCAATTGCCGGATGCGCGCCGCGAACGCCGCGTCGCACTGGCCGTCGGCCAGCCGCGTCCACTGCACCTCGAGAAAGGCGTCGGGCACGTGGGCGCCGGCTTCCGGGGTTGCGTCGATGACGATGGGCACGAGGAAAGGCCGGCCCCGGGCCATCAGGTGCGAGCGCTGCTCGGCCAGGCGCCACTCGAGGCGGAAGTAGCCCTCCGTGCGGCTCTGCGTGTTCGCCGAGATGATCGGCACGAAGAGCGCGCATTCCTTGATCTGCCGGCGGATCGAGGCGTCCCAGGCGTCGCCGCCGCGCAACTCGCTCTGGTCGAACCACACCTCGAGGCCGGCAGCGCGCAGCACATCGCAGATGCGCCGCGCGGCGCCCGAGTCCTGCGAGGCGTAGCTGAGGAAGATCGCTTTCGGGGCGTCGACCATGGGGCTCCTGACGTGGAGCGCCATTATCTCCAAATTGCGTGCGCCGCGACCCTGCTCCTGCCGGTGGCGCGCTTTCGGCCGGCTGTCAGTCGACGAACAGCGTCGCCGGGCGCTCCAGGTAGCCCCGCAGCGCCTGCACGAACGCGGCGGCGTCGTGTCCGTCGACGACGCGGTGGTCGAACGAGGAGGAGAGGTTCATCAGCTTGCGCGGAAGTATGCCGCCGGAGAGGATCACGGGCCTCTCGACGATGCGGTTCACGCCGACGATCGCCACTTCGGGCGCGTTGAGGATCGGCGTTGAGGCGATGCCACCCAGAGGACCCAGGCTGGTGATGGTGATGGTCGAGCCGGAGAGTTCCTCGCGCGTCGCCTTGCGCGATCGCGCGGCCTCGGCCAGGCGCGCGACCTCGGCGGCCGCGGCCCAGAGATCCAGCGCCTCGGCGTGGCGTGCCACCGGCACGAGGAGCCCGTCCGGCGTCTGCGTGGCGATGCCGATGTGCACGGCCGCGTGGCGCGTCACCACGCCCTTCCCGTCGTCGAAGCGCGCGTTCATCTGCGGAAAGTCCGCAACGGCGAGGGCGATGGCGCGCATGAGGAACGGCAGGAGCGTCAGCTTGCCGCGCGCGGCGTGCTCCCGGTTCAGGCGCGCCCGCATCGCCTCCAGTTCCGTCACGTCGACTTCCTCGACGTAGGTGAAGTGCGGAATCCGCCCTGCTGCCTGCATCCGCTCCGCGATCTGGCGGCGCAGGCCGATCACCGGCACGGCCTGCTCGCCGTCGCGCGGTGCGTATTGACCTGCCACCGCCGCCGCGCCACGCGCGGCCGCTCCCGGACCCGCCTTGCGCAGCAGGTCGTCGTGCAGGATGCGGCCGTCCGGCCCGCTCCCCTGCACGGTGTGCAGCGCGATTCCCAGCTCGCGCGCGTGGCGGCGCACCGCCGGCGAGGCGAGGGCGTGCGAGCTTCTGCCCGCCAGGGCAGCCGCCTCATTCGCCGCCGCCGGGGAAGCAGGAATTGCCGCGGTGGCCGTCGTTGCGGGAGCGGGCGCCATGGCCTCGTTCCCGGTCTCGAGCCGAATCAGCTCGCTGCCCACCGCGAGCTTGTCGCCGGCCTTCCCGCCCAGCGCGGCCACGCGCCCGGCCACGGGGGAGGGAACCTCGACGGTCGCCTTGTCGGTCATCACGTCGGCGACGACCTGGTCCGCTGCTACAGCATCGCCCGGCTGGACGTGCCACGCCACCACCTCGACTTCGGCGATGCCTTCGCCGATGTCGGGCACCTTCACGACATGCGTGCTCACTTGACCTCCATCACGCGCTGCAGCGCGGCGCCGATGCGGGCCGGCCCCGGAAAGTAGGCCCACTCCTGCGCATGCGGGTAGGGCGTGTCCCAGCCGGCCACGCGTTCGATCGGCGCCTCGAGGCTGAAGAAGCAGTGCTCCTGCACGAGTGCGGCGAGTTCCGCGCCGAAGCCGCTGGTGCGCGTGGCTTCGTGGACGATGACGCAGCGCCCGGTCTTCGCGACGGAACGCGTGATGGTCTCCAAGTCGAGCGGCCAGAGGCTCCTCAGGTCGATGATCTCGGCGTCGATCCCGGTCTCCTTCACGGCGGCCTCGGCCACCCAGACCATGGTGCCGTAGGTGAGGACCGTGAGCGCGGTGCCGGGCCGGAAGACCGCCGCCGATTCCAGCGGCACCGTGTAGTAGCCCTCGGGCACCTCGGCGAGCGGGTTGCCGGTCCACGGCACCAGGGGGCGGTCGTGATGGCCGTCGAAGGGGCCGTTGTAGATGCGCTTGGGCTCGAGAAAGATGACCGGGTCGTCACATTCGATGGAGGCGATGAGCAGCCCCTTGGCGTCGTGCGGGTTGGACGGCATCACCGTGCGCAGGCCGCAGACGTGCGTGAACACCGCCTCCGGGCTCTGGCTGTGCGTCTGCCCGCCGTAGATCCCTCCGCCACAAGGCATGCGGATGGTGATCGGCGCGGTGAAGTCGGCGGCGGAACGGTAGCGCAGGCGCGCGGCACCGGAGACGATCTGGTCGTAGGCCGGATAGACATAGTCCGCGAACTGGATCTCCGCGACGGGCCTGAGGCCGTAGGCGCCCATGCCGATGGCGGCGCCGACGATGCCGCTCTCGGCGATCGGCGAGTCGAACACGCGCGAGGTGCCGTATTTCGCCTGCAGACCGTCGGTGCAGCGGAACACGCCGCCGAAGTAACCCACGTCCTCGCCGAACACCACGACGTTTTCGTCGCGCGCCAGCATGACGTCCATCGCGGAGCGGATCGCCTGGATCATCGTCATCGAGGGCACGCTCAGGCTCCCAGCTGGCTGCGCTGGCGGCGCAGGTGTTCCGGCATGTCCTTGTAGACGTCCTCGAACATGGTGGAGGCGTCGTGCACGTGGCCGGAGGCGAGGGTGCCGTGGCTTTCGGCTTCCTTCTGCACGGCGGCGACCTCCGTCTCCAGTTCCTTCACCGTGCGCGCGTGCTCCTCGTCGGACCACACGCCGAGCGCCACGAGATGCTGCCCGAGCCTCGCGACCGGGTCCCCCAACGGGAAACGCGACCAGTCGTTGGCGGGGCGGTACTTGGAAGGATCGTCCGAGGTCGAGTGCGCGCCGGCGCGATAGGTGATCCATTCGACGAGCGTCGGCCCGAGCCCGCGCCGCGCCCGCTCGGCGGCCCAGCGCGAGGCGGCGATCACGGCCAGGAAGTCGTTGCCGTCGACGCGCAGCGAGGCGATGCCGCTGCCCACGCCGCGCGTGGCGAAGGTGGCCGCCTCGCCGCCGGCGATGCCCTGGAACGAGGAGATCGCCCACTGGTTGTTGACGACGTTCAGGATCACCGGCGCGCGATACACGGCGGCGAAGGTGAGCGCGTTGTGGAAGTCGGACTCCGCCGTCGACCCGTCGCCGATCCAGGCGGAGGCGATGCGCGTGTCGCCCTTGATCGCCGAGGCCATGCCCCAGCCCACCGCCTGGATGAACTGCGTGGCGAGGTTGCCGCTGATCGAGAAGAAGCCGGCGCGCTTGTACGAGTACATCACCGGCAGCTGGCGGCCGCGCATCGGGTCGCGTGCGTTGCTCATCAGCTGGCAGACCAGCTCCTCCAGCGGGATGTCGTCGCGCGCGATCAAGAGGCCCTGCTGGCGGTAGGTGGGAAAGCACATGTCGCCGGGCTCCAGCGCCAGCGCGTGCGCGGTGGCGATCGCCTCCTCGCCCAGGCTCTGCATGTAGAACGAGATCTTCTTCTGCCGCTGCGCGATGAGCATGCGCGCGTCGAAGGCGCGCGTGCGCAGCATCGCGCGCAGCCCGCGCACGAGCAGCTGGGGATCGGCCCGCGGGTCCCACGGGCCGACTGCGCGGCCGTCGTCGTCGAGCACGCGCACGAGGGTGTCGGCGAGGTCGGCGGTGTCGGCCGCCGCCACGTCCACC
>CAZOIB010000403.1:0-2787 GCA_964579785.1 uncultured Lysobacter sp.
TGCGGGCCAGCAGGTAGTGGCGCGCGTCGTGCAGGTTCTTTCCCGGCGACTGCGGGTCGAGCACGTCCTTCCCGGCCCGGGCGGCGTCACGGACGATGTCCCAGTTGTGCCCGTAGATGCGCGTCGCAAGGCCATCCGCGATCAACTCGCCGAGGACCTGCCTGCGGTAGGGCATCGGCGAGCCCAGGTAGAGCACTCCCGGGAACGCGAATTCCGGGAGCGCCACGGCGCCGGGTTCGGGCAGCGGGTTGGCCGCCATCGGCATGTAGTAGGGCCGTGCGCCCGCGCGCACCAGCGCGCCCCAGTGGTCGCGATGCGCGCAGGCGATCCGGTCGAAGTACTTGGCCGTGCGCAGGACCCGGTACCACTGCCCGACCAGGTCGACGTGATAGTTGACCAGCGGCACGCCGAGGGAGCGCAGCTTCTTGGCCGTGTCGACGTCGAGCACGTCGTCGTAGATGACCATGAAGACCAGGTCGAGGCGGCCCTCGGACTTCAGGCGCTGTGCCGTCGCCCACAGTTGCGCGTTGATCGCGCGGTTCTCCGCCGTCCCGTCGCGGTCCCACGACTTGCCCATGTGGGTGCCGTAGAAGAACTCCTCGACCGAGCAGCCCAGGCGCCGCCATCCTTCGGAGAGGTTCCCCGGCATCCAGCCGCCCCGGCACAGGACCGTGAGGACGTTCATCGGCTAGGCCTCCTGCCGTGCGACGGCCTGGTAGAGCGCCTCGTACTGCGCGACCACCACCGTGGCGGAAAAGCACTGCTCGGCGCGCGCGCGGCAGGCGCCGCGATCGATCTTCGCCAGGCCGGCCACCGCGCGCACGCCTTCGTCGGCTCCGGCCACGAGGTAGCCCTCCACCCCGTCGCGCACGATCTCCGGCAATGCCCCGCGCGGGCAGGAGATGACGGGGGTTCCGCAGGCGAGCGATTCGGCGAAGACGATCCCGAACGGCTCGTCCCACTGGATGGGGACCACCATGGCCGCCGCGCGGCCGAGGAGTTCGTCCTTCTGCCGGTCGTCCACGGGGCCGACGTACTCGATCCCGTCGCGGCCCAGATGCGGCGCGATTTCCTGCTCCCAGTAGCGCGCGTCCTCGCCGGTGGCGCCGTGGTTGCCGGCGATCAGCAGCCGCCTGCCGCTGCGCAGCGCGATCTGGATAGCCAGATGCGCTCCCTTGATGCGCTCCACCCGGCTCAGGAACACCAGCGGCGCGTCGGGCGCGACCGCCGGCCGGAACGTGTACTTGTCGAGCTCGACGCAGTTGTGGATCGCGCGCCACGTCCCGCCGGCCCGCCCTCCCCACTGGCAGATATGCTCGCTGCAGCCGGTGAAGGTGAGCGAGCCGCCCCCGAGGCGCGCTGCCCAGGCGACCTGGCGCAGTCCCGGATGGCGCTGGTACGACATGATCTTCGGCAACCGGGTCGGCAGGAGCGGCAGCAGATACAGCGCCCGCGAAAAGCTATGCAGCACGTCGGGCCGGAATCGCCTCGCCGCGGCATGCAGCGCCGCCATGTTCCTGACGATGTCCCCGGTGTGCTGCGACCGGGTGCCCGGCCAGGGGAACAGCGGGTCCGCCGCGCAGGTCGATTCGCGATGGGCCGCGAGAGCGACCGCGTGGCCGCGGGCCCTGAGTCCCTTCACGAGGACATCGACGATCCGTTCGATGCCGCCGTAGAGCCGCGGCGGCACGGGCAGCTCGGGGTCGGCCGTGACCAGGATCCTCATGCCCGCTCGCTTTGCACGGGACTCGCGACCACGTGCACCTCGTGGTCGCGTGCGAGGACC
Organism: uncultured Lysobacter sp.; assembly: GCA_964579785.1. Classification (GTDB taxonomy): domain Bacteria; phylum Pseudomonadota; class Gammaproteobacteria; order Burkholderiales; family Usitatibacteraceae; genus FEB-7. The sequence continues at coordinate 1,787 of CAZOIB010000403.1, forward strand.
CGCCAGGCGTAGCCGCGCTGCGCGAGCCAGTCTTCGATGTCCGCCGCCGCGAGGCCCTGCTTCGCCAGGGCATCGGGGTGCACGCTCAGGAACAGCGTGGGCCGGTGCGCGGCCAGGGTCCGTTCGGCGCCGCGCAGGACGTCCCACTCCGCCCCCTCGACGTCGATCTTGATGAGGTCGGGAACCAGCCCCAGTTCCGCCACCTCCGCATCGAGGGTCACCACCGGCACGGTCATCCGGCTGAAGCCGGCGACGGGCACCAGCCCGTTCATGCCTTCCGCCTGCCCGGGCGCGAAGTAGAAATCCGCCGTCCCCGCGGCGGCGCCACAGCAGGCGTCGCGCACCTGGGCCCGTTCGGCGCACGCATTCCATTGCAGGTGCTGCGCGAGGAACCTGCGCGTGTACGCGAAAGGCTCGTAGGCGACCACGCGTCCCGTGGGAGCGGACCGCTTGAGCGCCAGGATCGAGTAGGTGCCGATGTGGGCGCCGATGTCGTACACGACCATCCCCGGCCGCACCGCGTCGACGTAGGCCCGGTACGACGCGGCCTCCACGGTCTCCCAGTTCTGGGTGGCGAACGCCGGGTGCAGCCGCAGCCCGCAGCCCGCGATGCGCACCTCGATCCCGCTGCGGCCCGCCAGCAGGTTGAGCGCCGCCAGGTACGGCTTGCGCAGCAGCGACCACACCGGCTGCAGGAACTCGAGGCGCGGATGGTGGCGCACCGACTGGGCGACGCGCCGCAGGCTGGAGGCGAAGCTCATGGCCGCACCCGGCCGGCGAGCGCGCGCTCCACGCTCGCGAGGAGGCGCGGGCGCTGCCGCTCGTAGGCGAAGAGCGCGTTCGCCTCGCGATGGATCCGCTCCCGCAGCGCCGCGAGACCTGCCGGCGCTTCCAGCCAGCGATTGAGCCGCGCGGCGAGCTGCTCCGGGTTTCCGGACGCGTACGTCTCGCCAGCACCGGGAATCCCGTCGAGCACCTCCCTCTGTCCGGCCGTGTCGCTC
>CAZOIB010000404.1:0-2195 GCA_964579785.1 uncultured Lysobacter sp.
GGCGATGCGCTCGAGTTCCTCGAGCACATCAAGGTGGACCTCTTCCCCGACGAGGTCTACGTCTTCTCGCCCAAGGGGCGCATCTTCTCGCTGCCGCGCGGCGCCACGCCGATCGACTTCGCCTATGCCGTGCACACCGACGTCGGCAACCACTGCATCTCGGCGCGGGTCAACGGCGAGACCGTCCCGCTGGGCACCCAGCTGCGCAACGGCGACCGCGTGGAGATCGTCACCGACCACGACTCGCGGCCCAACCCGGTGTGGCTCTCCTACGTGGCCACGGGCAAGGCCCGCTCGCACATCCGCCACTACCTCAAGACGATGCAGTCCGCGGAGTCGGCCGAGGTGGGCGAGCTGCTGCTGGTGCAGGCGCTGCGCTCGCTGAAGGCCAACCCCGACGAGATCGGCGAGGAGCACTGGAAGCGCTTCTTCAAGGGCGAGTCGTCGCGCACGCGCGCCGACGTGCTGTCCGACATCGGCCTGGGCAAGCGCCTGGCCGTGGTGGTGGCGAAGAAGCTGCTGGCCACGCCGGAAGCGCTGGCGGAAGGCACGCACCGCCTCGATTCGATCACCATCCGCGGCACCGAGGGGCTCGCGGTCCAGTTCGCGCCCTGCTGCCGCCCCATCCCCGGCGACCCGATCATCGCGCAGATCAAGAAGGGGCAGGGGCTCGTCGTGCACACGCACGATTGCCCCGCCATCCATCCCTTCCACTTCGACCCCGAGAAGTGGGTCGACGTGCAGTGGGATCCCGCCCCCGGGCGGCTCTTCGACGTGAACGTGCGCCTGACCGCCGCCAACCAGCGCGGGGTCCTCGCCCGGCTCGCCGCCGAGATCTCGGAAGCCGACTCGAACATCGACCACATCGAGACCGAGGAACGCGCGTCGAGCGCCTACACCACCATCGTCTTCACCATCCAGGTGAGGAACCGCATGCACCTCGCGCAGGTGTTCCGGCGCATCCGCCGCATCCCGGAAGTCGTGCGCCTGTCCCGGCTCAAGAAGAAGCAGTGACCGCGCAGGCCGCGCCATTGCCGCCGCGCGATGACCTGGTCGCCGGCCCCGCGGTTCGCGCGAAGCTCGCCAAGCTCGGCATCCATTCCCGCTTCGACCTGGTGCTGCACCTGCCGCTGCGCTACGAGGACGAGACCAAGCTCACGCCGCTGGCCGAGGCCGGCACGGGCGAGCCGGTGCTGGTCGAGGCGGAGGTGACCGAGGCCGAGGTGAAGTACCGGCCGCGCCGCACGCTGGTGGTGAGGTTGACCGACGGCAGGTCGGAACTCTGGGTGCGCTTCCTCAACTTCTACCCGAGCCAGGTGAAGCAGATGGCGCCCGGGCGGCGGCTGCGCCTATTTGGCGAGGTGCGGCCGGGCTTCTTCGGCGCCGAGATGGTCCACCCCAAGGTGCGCGTGGTCGAGAAGGATGCGCCGCTCGCCGCCTCGCTCACGCCGGTGTACCCGACCACGGCCGGGATGTCGCAGGCCAACCTGCGCGGGTTCATCGAGCATGCCCTCGACACGCTTCTCCTCGACGACACCCTCGACGCGGCACTCCTGGAGCGCCTGGCACTCGCGGGCTTCCGCGAGAGCGTCCTGCTCCTGCACCGCCCGCCGCCCGACGTCGACGCGGCGAGCCTCGCGGAGCGAACCCACCCCGCATGGCGGCGGCTCAAGTTCGACGAGCTCCTCGCGCAGCAGCTCGCCATGCGCATCGCCTATCGCGAGCGCCGCGGCAAGGCGGCACCCCGGATGCCCGACAAGCACGCGCTCACCAATGCGCTGGTGAAGTCGCTCCCCTTCGCCCTCACCCGCGCGCAGAGGAAGTCGTGGGCCACCATCGCGCACGACCTCGCGCAGCCGCACCCGATGCGCCGGCTGCTGCAGGGCGACGTGGGCAGCGGCAAGACCCTGGTCGCGGCGCTGGCGGCGCTGCAGGCGATCGAGAACGACTGGCAGGTGGCCCTCATGGCGCCCACCGAGATCCTCGCCGAGCAGCACTACCTCAAGCTTTCGCATTGGCTGGAGCCGCTGGGCGTGAAGGTGAGCTGGCTCGCCGGCAGCCTCAAGGCGCGCGCGAAGAAGGCGGCGCTGGAGGCCATCGCGCGCGGCGAGACGCAACTGGCCATCGGCACGCACGCGCTGTTCCAGGACGAGGTGGCGTTCGACCGCCTGGGGCTCGCCATCGTCGACGAGCAG
>CAZOIB010000405.1:0-3948 GCA_964579785.1 uncultured Lysobacter sp.
CCTGCTCGGCCGCGTGCACCACCGCGACATCCGCGAAGTGACCGTCGACCAGTACGTGCGCCGCTACCACGTCGACCAGGTGCAGTCGCAGCGCGTCGGCGCGCTCGCCCGCGAGTTCCACCGCCAGCTCGAGCCCGTTCGCGACGAGAAGGGTGCCGGAGCGGAAGGCTTCCTCGACTGGGCGGCGCGCCTGCACGAGATCGGCATCTCCATCTCGCAGGGCGCCTACCACAAGCACTCCGCCTACATCCTCGCCAACGCCGACATGCCGGGCTTCTCGCGGCAGGAACAGGGTTGGCTCTCGAACCTGGTCCTCGCGCAGCGCGGGCGCCTGTCGAAGATGCGCGAAGCCTTCGCGGACGACGCATCGCTCGCCATGCTGGCCCTGTGCCTGCGCCTTGCGGTGATCTTTTATCGCAGCCGGCGCACGCTGAAGCTGCCGCGCCTGCGCCTCGCGCGCAAGGCGAAGGGGTGGCGGCTGGAAGTCGACGGCGACTGGCTCGCCAAGAACACCCTCGTCGCGATCGCCCTGGATGCCGAGCGCGGCGAATGGGATTCCGTGGGGCTGGGCTTCGAGGCGGTCGAGGGGCCCTAGCGCTCCTGTCACTCCGCCGCCGGCAACGGCGGCGAACGTTGGCCCCGCGCGGTGAGCCAGATGCCCGCCAGGATCAAGGCGATCCCGACGAGGTGAAAGATCTCGATGCGCTCGCCGAGGAACAGCCAGGCCAGCAGGCTCCCGAACGCCGGCATCAGGTGGATGAAGATTCCGGCCACGTTGGGACCGACCTCCGCCACGGCGCGATTCCAGAAGACGTAGCCGATGAACGACGGGAAGATGCCCACGTAGAGCATGGCGGCGAAGGACGCGGGCGAGAGTTCGACCTTGCCATCGAAAAGGAGGAGCTCGGCCGCGCTCAGGGGCAGCAGCAGCGCCACGCCCACCGTGCCGCAGCAGGCGAGCAGCGCCAGTCCCGGCAACTCCGGCGGCTTCGTGCGCAGGATCACGGTGTAGACGGCCCAGAAGACCATGCCCGCGAGCACGATGAGGTCGCCGCGGTTGAGGGTAAGGTCCGCGAGGACGGCGAGGTCGCCGTGTGTAAGCACCGCCAGGACCCCCGCCAGCGAGATCGCCACACCCAGTCCCTGCACGCGCGTGATCGTATCGCGGTAGAGGAGCCAGCCCGTCAGGATGATCATGATCGGGATGGAGCTGTTGAGCACCACGCCGTTGGTCGCCGTGGTGTACTGCAGCCCCACGTAGGCGAAGGCGTTGTGCAGGCCCGTGCCCCAGAAGCCGATCCAGAAGATCGCCTTCCCGTTGCGGCGGATGAGCGGCCAGTGACGGCGAATTTCCGGCAGGGCAAACGCCATCATCGCGGCGGTCGCGATGACCCAGCGGATCAGCGTGAGCGTGAGCGGGGAGATCACGCCCACCACCGCCTTGCCCACCACCCAGTTGAGCGACCAGAGAAGCGCCGTGAGGGTGAGCAGGAGGTAAGGAGAAGCGGGACCTGTCCCCACTCAGGTAACGGCCCGAATGGCGGCCAGCGGCGGCGAGTCCACGGCCTTGCGCGTGCCGAGGAGCCCGGCGATGGCGACCCCCACACCGCCCGCAAGGAGGCCCGCCACGGGCACGATCCAGTTGAATTCGTACGGGACGCCGAGGACGCGTTCGGAGAGCACGATCGCGAGCCCGACCGCGCCGGCGGCGGCCACGAGCCCGGAGAGCAGCCCGATCGCGAGAAATTCCGAGAGCTGCGTGAGGACCATCTGCCGGCGGCTCGCGCCCAACGTGCGCATGACCGCGCCCTCGAAGATGCGCTCGTCCTGGGTCGAGGTGATGGCCGCGAAGAGCACCACCAGCCCCGCCGCGATGGCGAACAGGAACACGAACTCGACGGCGCGCGAGACCTGGTCGGAGATGCGCTTCACCTGGTCCATGATGGCGGTCAGGTCGATCACGCTCACGTTGGGGAAGCGCTCCACCAGGCGATTGACCACTTCCTCGCGGCCGGCGCCGAGGTGGAAGCTGGTGATCCAGCTCGCCGGGTACGCCTCGAGCACGCCGGGGCTCGCGATCACGAAGAAGTTGGCCTTGAAGCTGTCCCACTCCACCTTGCGCAGGCTCGTCACCTTCGCGCTGAAGCGCGAGCCTGCAACGTCCCACGTCATCGTGTCGCCGATGCGGATCGCGAGCGTCTTGGCGATGCCCTCCTCGACAGAGAACTGCGGCTCCCGCGCTCCAGGCTTCCACCACGCGCCGGCGACGATCTTGTTGTCGGGCCGCAGGTCCTCGGCCCACGACAGGTTGAACTCGCGCTCGACCAGCCGCTTGGCGCGTTGGTCCTCGAAGTCGGCAGGCGACACGGCGCGCTCGCCGATGGCCACGAGGCGGCCGCGCACCATCGGGTAGAGGTCGGGCGTGGCGAGCCCCAGGTCCGCGAAATAGCCCTTCACCTGCGGCAGCTGGTCGGTCTGGATGTTGATGGCGAAGCGGTTGGGCATGTCGGCCGGCATCGACTTCTGCCACTTCACGATGAGGTCCGTGCGCACCAGCGTGAGGAGCAGCATCGCCATGATCCCCACGCCCAGGGCCATCACCTGCACGAGGCTCGCTCCGGTGCGGCGGCGCAGGTTGGCGAGCCCGTAGCGCCACGGGCCGGAGGCGTTGTTGCGCAGCCGCGAAAGGCCGCGGATCAGGCCGTAGCCTGCCAGGGCGGCGGTCCCGAGCGCGAGCGCGAAGCCGCCGAGGGCGAGCCCGCCCAGCTTCACGTCGCCCGCCTGCCACACGATCAGCCCGGAGAGCGCGCCGAGCCCCAGCGCGTAGGCGAGGAGGCTCGAGGGCTCGGCCACGGCGACATCGCTGCGCAGCACGCGCAGGGTGGGGACGTTGCGCAGGCGCAGCAGCGGCGGAATCGTGAAGCCGAGGACCAGCACCGCACCGATCACCGTGCCCTGCACGGCGGGCAGCCAGCCGGGCCCGGGCAGGACGACGGTGAAGAAGCTGGTGAGCCAGTGCGCAAGCACCGCCTGCGCGAGGAATCCGGCCAGCGTGCCGGCCAGGCACCCGGCGGCGGCCAGGGCGACGAACTGCCAGGCATTGATGGCGAAGATGTCCGCCTGCGCCGCGCCGAGGCAGCGCATCATCGCCGCGCCGTCCGTCTGGCGCATCGAGAAGCGCCGCGCCGCGAGCGCCACCGCCACCGAGGCGAGGATCACCGAGAGGAGCGAGGCAAGCCCGAGGAAGCGCTGCGCCCGCTCGAGCGAGACGCGCACCTCGCTGCGGGCGTCGCGCACGCCTTCGATGCGCTCGCCGCGCCCGAGGCGCGGTCGCATCCCGGCATCGTAGCGGGCGATGGCTTCGGGCTCCCCGGCCACCAGCAGGCGGTAGGTGACGCGGCTGCCGACCTGCACGAGCCCCGTGGCGTCGACGTCGGCGGCGTGCATCAATACGCGCGGCGCGATGCCGAAGTAGTCGAGCACGCTGTCCGGCTCGCGCGTGATGATCGCGGCGACCCTGAGCTTTGCATTGCCGACGCGGATCTCCTCGCCGACGCGGGCGCCGACGCGCGAGACCAGCGGGCCGCCGACCCACACCGTGCCACGCGCGGGCGAGCCCTCGGCCTCGCGGTCGGGCGCGGCGGGCTCGGGCGCCACGCGCAGCCTCCCGCGCAGCGGGTAGGCCGGGCTCACCGCCTTGATCTCGGAGAGGCTCGCGCCGGCGCCGCCGGACACCATGCTGGGGAAGGTGAGCGTCTGCGCCACCGCGAGCCCGTCGCCTTGCGCCCGGTCGAGGAAAGGTTGCGGCAGCGGATGGTCGGAGATCACCACGAGGTCGCCGCCGAGCAGCTCGTTCGCCTGCCGGTCGAGCGCCTTCTGCACGCGGTCGGCGAAGAAGCCCACCGTCGTGACGCTCGCCACCGCCACGAAGAGGGCCGCGGCCAGCAC
>CAZOIB010000406.1:0-13348 GCA_964579785.1 uncultured Lysobacter sp.
TCCCTGGCGCGTTGGGCGCCACTTTTTGTTTATGCCTGCACCCCCCGTGCCGCGCCCCGGGGGGAGTAGGCCCCGGGGGCGGTGGGTGGCGATCACTTCATCTACTACGCTGCGTGGAGTGAGTTGGTACCCTCACCCCGACCCTCTCCCAAGGGAGAGGGAGTAATCCGCGGCCTCCTCCCGAAGGAGAAAGCGAAAAATCAGGCCGCCAGCCGCGGCGATGCGGGGCTTGCCACCAGCCCCGCGGGCACGTTGTCGCTGCGGGCGGCGGTGGCGCGCCAGTGCAGCGCCTGCAGATTGTCCGGGTCGCTGGACCCGCCGATGGACCGGGGCTCGATGTGGTCGAGCTCCCAGCCGAAGGGGGACTTGCGGTTCCCGTAGTCGGCGTAGCGGACCAGGTTGCCGAGGCGGTCCTTGCGGAACTCCCAGGCGTTGGTGTGGACCCCCACCGGCGAGGTGCGCGACCAGGCGGCGCGTTTGAGATCCTCGAGCAGCGTCATGTGTTCATGCACCGCCATGGCTCACCTCCTGGATCCGTCGTCCCCGGAAACCCCGGCCGACCCGCGAAAACGTTTCAGAACCGTGACGTAGGATGCAACAACCGGCGCCCCGCGGTCAAGCAAAAAGCACAAGATGTGGGGGCGGGGTATAAGCCGGACCCGGACATATAGTGTATCCGGTGGATTTCCTGTGGATAAGCCCGGGATAACTGCCCTGCCGGGCCGAATCGCCCCTTGCAGGGCGCCCGGGGGTCATGCGGAAGCCCGCACCGCGCATCATTTCCAACGCCTCGTGAAGGTCGGCCTGCTCGCCGATCGTCACCGGTCACGAGAGGCTTGCGCCTCCGTTGACACCGGTCAACGAAGGTCGCGACCCATGGACCACGATAGGGCCATGGCATTCGCAGATCGCAACGAAGCCGCGCGGGAGTTGGCGCGCGCGCTCGGCAAGTTTCGTGGCAAGCACCCGCTGGTACTGGCCATTCCACGCGGCGCCGTCCCCATGGGACGCATCGTCGCGGACGAGCTAGGTGGCGAGCTGGACGTGGTGCTGGTGCGCAAGCTCGGCGCCCCCGGGAACCCCGAATTCGCCGTCGGCGCCGTCGACGAGACCGGCTGGACCTATGTGGCCGACTACGCCGCACAGGCGGGCGCAACCAAGGGCTTCCTCGCCGAGGAAACGGCGGAGCAGCTCGCCACGATGCGCAAGCGGCGCGCGCTCTACACGCCCGCCCACCCGCCGATCGATCCCGCGGGGCGCATCGTTATCGTGATGGACGACGGCCTTGCCACGGGGGCGACGATGATCGCGGCTCTGCACGCAGTGCGCTCGCGCAAGCCCGCGCAACTGATCTGCGCCGTGCCCGTGGCCGCGCCGGACAGCCTCGAGCGCGTGCGCGCCAGTGCGGACGAGGTCGTGTGCCTGAGCGCGCCGCTGGGCTTTCACGCGGTGGGCCAGTTCTATCGTGAATTCGGGCAGGTGAGCGACGCGGAAGTGGTCGCCACGCTCGCAGGAAGGAAGTCGCCATGAAAGCCGTGAAGGATCGCCTGGCGCACATCGCCTCGGGCACGGTCACGCTGGAGGGCATGCTGGAGATGCCGCCCGCGGCGCTGGGTGTCGTGCTCTTCGCGCACGGCAGCGGCTCGAGCCGGCACAGCCCGCGCAACAACTACGTTGCGGGAGAGCTGCGTCGCAACGGGCTGGCGACACTCCTCATCGATCTCCTCACGCCGGCGGAGGATGCGGACTACGAACGCCGCTTCGACATCGCGCTCCTGGTCGAGCGCCTGCACGATACGGTGCGCTGGCTGGCCGCCGAGCCCGCCACGCGCGGACTGCCGGTCGGGCTCTTCGGGGCCAGCACCGGTGCGGCGGCGGCCCTGCAGCTTGCCGCGGCCGTGCCCTCCAAGGTCGCCGCCGTGGTCTCGCGCGGGGGCCGGCCGGATCTCGCGGGCGACATGTCGCTCGTGCGCGTGCGCGCGCCGACGCTATTGATCGTGGGCAGCCGCGACACCGAGGTGCTCGCCTTGAACGATGCAGCCTACGCGCGGCTGCACTGCAAGAAGGCGCTCTTCGTGGTGCCCGGTGCCACGCACCTCTTCGAGGAGAAGGGCACGCTCGAGATAGCGGCGCACCACGCCGCGGAGTGGTTCACGCGCCACCTGGCGCCCGTGCTCGCACGCGAGGCTTGATCCCTCACCCCCGACCCCACTCCCCTCGGTGAGGGGAGATAACGGCCCCCCCCGCCCGCCTGCGGGAGATGGGAGATACGTCCTCCCCTCGCGGCTTGTGGGAAAGGGGAGATAAGTACTCCCCTCGCGGCTTGTGGGAAAGGGGAGATAAGTGCTCCCCTCGCCCGCTTGCGGGAGAGGGGCTGGGGGTGAGGGCTAGCCCTTGACGCAGATTAGGGGACGCAGCAGCGCCACACGGCGGGCGAGTCCCGCGCGCTCCGTAGCTTCGGCCACGGCCTCGACATCCTTGTAGGCCCCCGGCGCTTCCTCCGCCGCACCGCGCATGGAACGCGTGCGGATGATGATGCCGCGGTCGGCCAGGTCGTCCACGATCTGCTTTCCCTGCCAGCGCTTGAGCGCGGCGTTGCGGCTCATGGCGCGGCCTGCGCCGTGGCTCGCGGAACTGAACGCGCGTGCTTCGCTCGTCTCGCATCCGGCCAGGATGTAGGAGGCCGTCCCCATGCTGCCGCCGATCACCACCGGCTGTCCGGCCGCGCGGTAACGCGCCGGCAGGCCCGGGTGCCCGGGGCCGAAGGCGCGGGTTGCGCCCTTGCGGTGCACGTAGAGCGTGCGTGGCCGGCCGTCCACCTCGTGCGGCTCCGGCTTGCAGGTGTTGTGCGAGACGTCGAAGAGCGTCTCCACGCGCGCATCGCGGTAGAAATGCCGGAACACCCCGCGCGCCAGGTGCGCGAGAATCTGCCGGTTGGCGAGCGCGCAGTTGGTCGCCGCGTTCATCGCGCCGTAGTACTGCTCGCCTTCGGGCGAGCGGATCGGCGCGCAGGCGAGTTCGCGATCCGGAAGCGTGATGCCCAGGCGCTCAGCCGCCTTCGCGAGGTTCACCAGGAAGTCGGTCCCGATCTGGTGCCCCAGCCCGCGCGAGCCGCAGTGGATCGAGACGACCACCTGATCTTCGGTAATGCCAAACGCGGCCGCCGCTTCGGCGTCGTACACGCGCTCGACACTCTGCACCTCGAGGTAGTGGTTGCCGGAGCCGAGCGTGCCCATCTCGCCGAGCTGGCGCGATTTCGCCAGCGGCGAGACGCAGGATGGGTCCGCATCCCTCGCGCAGCCGTGATCCTCGATGAACTCGAGGTCCGCCTCCTCGCCGTACCCCTCGCCCACCGCCCAGCGCGCGCCGTGCCGCAGCACGCGGTCGAGCTCCGGCACGGTGAGCCGAATGTTGCCGCCCTCGCCCACGCCGGCCGGAATGTCGCGGAAGAGGCCGTCGGAGAGTTTGCGCGCGACCTGCAGCACCTCGCCCTTCGTGAGGGTGGTGCGCAGGCAGCGGATGCCGCAGGAGATGTCGAAGCCCACGCCGCCGGCGGAGATGATGCCGCCCGCGTCGGGGTCGAAAGCGGCGACTCCGCCGATGGGAAAGCCGTAGCCCCAGTGCGCATCCGGCATCGCCATCGCGCAGCCCACGAGCCCGGGAAGCCGCGCGACGTTGCCGATCTGCTCCAGCACCTTGTCGTCCATGGCGGCGAGCAGCTCGCGCGTGCCGTAAAGGCGCGCCTCCTTGCGGCCGGTGGCGGGGTCCGCCGGCAGCGACCACGTGCATGCGTCCATTTCCTTGAGCAAGCCGAGGTCCATGGCGATCTCCTAGACGTCCACGACGCAACGCGCATCCCACGTGCCGCCTGCCTGCGTAACCGAGAGCATCGTAAGCGTGGCACCTTTGACGCCCGTGCCGCGCTCCAGTCCCTCGCGCCACGGCTCGCCCCAGGCGTTGCCCTTCCATCGATCACCCTCGCGCGCGAGCGCGAAGCGCGCCAGGACCAGGCCCCGGTCGGCCGCGTGCGCCAGCAGCAGGTTGAGCCACTTCACCAGCGCGAACTCGGGGTCGGCCTCGTCGAACTCGACGGCAATCGTCTCGCGCGGATCGACCGCGTCCAGGTCCGTCATCAGCGCGAACATCGCCTCGGCTGCGCGGCAGAACGCGGCCGGCGCGTCGGGCCCGCGCCCATAGATGCCGATGTCGGCGCCGTGCTCGAAGGTGCCGCGCTCGTCAGCCATCGCGTTGGCGCGGGACCTCGTCCGTGCCTGCAGCACCCGGTCGCGCGACTTCGAGTGCGAGGCGTTGCGCGAGCGAGTCCAGCACGCCGGCCGGCAATCCGTTCCCGGCAGAGGTGTCTACCAGCACCGCGTCGGGCAGCTCGTCGTCGCCCAGCGGCTCGACCTCCGCGAGCTGGCGTTCCAGGACGGCGAGTCCCGCCTCGGAGGCATCGGCGCCCGCGCGACTGCGGCTATCCACACGCGCGCGCAGCATCTCCAGCGGCGCGGTGCATCCCACCAATGCGAAGCGCGCGCCACGGTCGCGGGCGATTTCACGGAACGCCTCGCGCCAGTTGCGCGAGAGAAAGGTCGCATCGACGACGACGGGGTAGCCCGCGGCGAGACATTCCCCGGCGAGTTCCGCGAGCCGCCCGTAGGTCAGGCGATCGACTTCGACCGAATAGAGTCCGGCCCCGGGCGCCGAGCCGGTCCGGGCATTCGCGTCGAGACCGTGCAGGCGCTTGCGCTCGACGTCGGAGCGCACGCGCACCGCACCCAGCGCCTCGACCAGCTCCCGTGACACGCTCGACTTGCCCGAGCCGGCCAGCCCGTGCATGGCAATGAGCGCGGGGGCCGCGGGGCGCGCGAAGCGGCCGGCGAGGTCGAGGTGGCCCCGGTAGGCGGCGGCGGATCGCGTGCGGTCGGCATCGGCCACGCCCGCCTGGTGCGCGCGGATGCACGACACCTTGGCCCGCACCATGGCGCGGTAGACGAGGTAGAAGCGCAGCACGGCCAGCCCGGCGTAATCGCCCGTCGCATCGAGGTAGGAATCGAGGAAACGGTGCGCCAGGCGCGGCAGGCCGTGGTGGAGGAGGTCCATCACCGGGAAGGCCACCTCGTTCATGACGTCGATCCAGCAGAACGCCTCGTTGAACTCGATCGCATCGAAGGCGACCGGCTCGCCGTCCAGGAGTGCGACGTTGCCCAGGTGCAGGTCGCCGTGGCACTCGCGCACGTAGCCGTCGCGGCGGCGGTGCGCGATCGTCTCCTCGAGGCGCGCGCATTCGCGGCCGGTCCACGCCCGCAGGTCCAGCCGCGGCGCGCGGGTGTCCGGCAGCTCGTCGATCGCTTCCAGCAGCGTGAAGTTGCCGATCGCCTCCGCGAGGACTTCCGCCGGCGAGCCGAAGGCGACGTTGCCGCCGGCCCGTGCCACGCCGGCATGGAAGCGGGCAACGGATCGCGCGAAGGTGTCGACGTGGTTCTCGGTCAGGGCACCGGCTTTCGCCACGCGGTCGAGCAGCGCCTCCTGCGGGAAGCGGCGCATCTTCACGGCATGCTCGATCGCCACGCCGCTGCCGCCGACGACGGGCGTATCGGCCGTGCCGGTGACCGGCACCACCGCCAGGTAGAGGTCGGGGGCGGTCCGGCGATTGAGTCGCAGCTCCTCTTCGCAGTAATGCCGCCGCAACTCGAGCGTCGAGAAATCGACGAAGTCGAGGCGGACCGGTTTCTTGATCTTGTAGGCGAAGTCCCCGGCCAGCACTACCCAGGAGATGTGGGTCTCGAGAACCTCCACCGCGGCGGCCGGGTGGGGAAAGCAGCCCGGCGCGCGCAGCCGGTCGACGAGGCGCGCGGCATCCACGGCCGGCACGGGAGCGCCCTCAATGCTCCTCGAGGCGCGGAACGTGGTCCTCGGCGAGCGCGGAGGTCTCCGGGTCGATCCAGTCGGCAACCCCCAGTTCCGCCTCGGCCTCGGCGAGCGTCTCGCCCGGCTCGATCTCGTCCGCGTCCGTCGCGCGCTGGTCCTCGATGGCTTCGACCAGGCTTTCATAGGGGCCCACCTCCCGCCCCTCGGCGAGAAGCTGCACGTAGTAGCCGTCGGGGCGCTCGACGATGCGCATTCCCTCCAGTTCGACATCGGTTCCTGGAACGGGCTGCGGTCGGTGCGGTTGCGGCTTCTGCCTGGCGCGGTTCACATTCCCTCCATGGGTGGCATGTTTGCTGGTTGCGGCTGCGCGATGTCGGCCACCATGACGTCGGTGGTGAGGATGAGCCCGGCCACGGAAGCCGCGTTCTGCAGCGCCGTGCGCGTGACCTTGCAGGGATCGAGGATGCCCATCGCCACCAGGTCGCCATACTCGCCGGTGAGCGCGTTGAACCCGAAATCGCCGGTTCCGGCGAGGACGCGGTCGAGGACCACCGAGGGCTCGGCGCCCGCGTTGTCGACGATCTGCCGCAGCGGCTCCTCGAGGGCGCGCAGGACGATCGCCACGCCGAAGCGCTGGTCGGCGTTCTCGACCGGGAGGTCACCCAGCTTGGCACGCGCGCGCAGCAGCGCCACGCCGCCGCCGGGAAGGATCCCCTCCTCGACCGCCGCGCGCGTGGCGTGCATCGCATCCTCGACGCGCGCCTTGCGCTCCTTCATTTCCATTTCCGTCGCGGCACCGACCTTCACCACCGCCACACCGCCGGCGAGCTTGGCGGCGCGCTCGCGCAGCTTTTCCTTGTCGTAATCGCCCTTCGCGTCCTTCTCCTGCGCGTTGATCTCGGCCACGCGCGCCTTGACCCTCGCCGGATCGCCGCCGCCGCCGATGATCGTCGTGTCGTCCTTGTCGACCTCGATGCGGCGCGCGTGCCCCAAATCCGCGAGACCCGTGTTCTCCAGCTTGAGCCCGGTCTCTCCGGAGATGACCTGGCCGCCCGCGAGGATGGCGATGTCCTCCAGCATGGCCTTGCGGCGGTCGCCGAATCCCGGCGCCTTCACCGCGCAGGTCTTGAGCACGCCGCGCAGCGTGTTCACGACGAGTGTCGCGAGCGCCTCGCCCTCGACGTCCTCGGCGACGACCAGGAGGGGTTTGCCGGATTTCGCCACCAGTTCCAGCACCGGCAGCATCTCGGCGACGGTGGCGATCTTGCGGTCGCAGGCGAGGATCAGCGCGTCCTCCAGCACCACGCGCATCTTCTCGGCGGTGTTGATGAAGTAGGGCGACAGGTAGCCGCGGTCGAACTGCATGCCCTCGACGACCTCGAGCTCGCTCGCGAGGCCGGTGCCGTCCTCGACGGTGATGACGCCTTCCTTGCCGACCTTCTCCATGGCATCGGCCACGATCGTGCCGATGGCCGGGTCGTTGTTGGCGGAGATGGTGGCCACCTGCGCGATTTCGGTGCGGGTCGAGCAGGGCTTCGCGAGGCGCTTGAGTTCTGCGACCACGGAGTCCACGGCCAGGTCGATGCCGCGCTTGAGATCCATGGGATCCATGCCCGCGGCGACGTGCTTCATGCCCTCGATCACGATGCCGTGCGCCAGCAGCGTGGCCGTGGTGGTGCCGTCGCCGGCGACGTCCGATGTCTTCGCGGCCACCTCCTTCACCATCTGCGCGCCGATGTTCTCCAGCGGATCGGCCAGCTCGATCTCGCGCGCGACGATCACGCCGGAATTGATCACCACGGGAGCGCCGAACGGGCGCTCCAGGACGACCGTGCGCGCCTTGGGGCCCAGCGTTCCGCGCACCGCCCGGGCCAGCAACGACACGCCCGCGACGATCTTCGCGCGCGCCTCGGTGCCGAATACGATCTGCTTGGCGGCCATGGATCCTGTCTCCCGACTTTTCCAACCTACGCCATGGCCCCCCGCGACGCTTGACCCGCATCAACGGGGGGCATGGGACCGGTTAGAGTTCGCGTGCCGGCGTCGCGTGCACCTTGACCTGGCCGCGCGTCTCGAGCGTCCACTCCTCGAGCCGGCGCTGGACGGCGTCGAAGGCGTCGCGCAGGGCCACGTAGACGTCCTCGTCGTGTTTCATGGTCGCCATCACCGGCTCGCCGTGCGGCACGTGGACCTCGATGCGCACGCCGAAGTGGCGGCCCTGGTTGTGGTGCCGGTGCGCCTCCTCCACGGTGACCCGGCAGCTGGTGATGCGGGACTTGAACTTCTCGAGTTTTTCGGCCTTCTGCCGGATGCGCGTCTCGAGCGCTTCGGAGGCAGGCATGTCGCGGAAAATGATCTGGAGTGCGTTTTGCATGGCTTCTCTTTCCTCCCGTTACGTTGGAGTACTACGGGATACCGCCACACTTTCACCCTAGCCCCGCTCCTGGAGGCTCCCTTGATGTGGGTCAATCGGGTGGCGGTGCACTACGCACCAAGGATAGACTGTTGCCCGCAAATCCAGAGGAAGAATTTTCATGGCACCGGACCCGCAGGTTGCGACGGCGGCACTCATCGATGCGCTCGGCGCGCAAACGCTCGCCAAGGCGGCTGCCTATACCGCGGGCAAGCACTGGCTGTTGCTGTGGGACCTGGCGGTGACCGGGTTGGCCACATGGGCCATCGTCCGCTCGGGACTGCTGGACCGCGTGGATGCGCGGCTCGCGCGGCGCGGCGTCAATGTCCGGGCATTCCTGGTGGGTATCGTC
Organism: uncultured Lysobacter sp.; assembly: GCA_964579785.1. Taxonomy (GTDB): domain Bacteria; phylum Pseudomonadota; class Gammaproteobacteria; order Burkholderiales; family Usitatibacteraceae; genus FEB-7. The sequence goes on from CAZOIB010000406.1 coordinate 8,637, forward strand.
TTCTTCCCGGTGCTGGCACTCGCCGCCTTGCCCTGGGATCTCTACGCCAACTGGTGGCGCGAGCGCGACTATGGCCGCACCAGCCAGCCGCTGGCGGACTTCCTCGCGCAGTCCGCGATCGGCAGCCTGATTTCCGCCGTGCTGGGGGCCCTGTTCTTCGTCGGGGTCTACGCGCTCATCCGGCGGACGGGCGCCCGGTGGTGGCTATGGTCGGGCGGGTTCACGGCGATCGCGGTGTCCGCGTTCATGCTCGCCGCCCCGGTCTTCATCCAGCCGTTGTTCAACGACTACAAGCCGGTGCCTCCCGGCGATGTGCGGGCGGCACTCGAAACCATGGCCAGGAGTGCCGGCGTTCCGCCGGACCGCATCTTCGTCTACGACGGCTCGCGGCAGTCGAACAATTTCACGGCCAACGTCGCGGGGCTGGGCGGCACGGCACGGATCGCCATCTCCGACGTGGCGTTCAAGGGCGCGTCGCTCGACGAGGTGAAGGCCGTCACCGGGCACGAGATCGGCCACTACGTGCTCGGCCACGTGTGGCGGGCGATCGCCGTGCTCTCGGTCCTCGCCATGCTCGCATTCCTGGTGGCGGATCGCCTCTTCCCCCGCTTTGCGCGCGCCTTCGGATGCCCCGCGCCGCTCTCCGACCCGCGCGGCCTGCCGGTGGTCCTGTTCATGGTGTCGCTGATCATGGCGCTCGCCGGGCCGGTGATGAACTCCCTGACCCGAATTTCCGAGGCGGACGCCGACCGGTACTCGCTGGAGACCGTGAACCTGCCCGACGCGCTCGCGTCCGCGCTCGTCAAGACGGCGGAATACCGCGACCCGCGCCCGCACCCGCTGCAGGAGATCCTCTTCTACACGCATCCCGCAGTGGAGCGGCGCGTGCTGGCGGCGATGCAGTGGAAGGCTTCGGAGCGGGCCGCGATACAGCGCTAGCCCCGGTCCGCCTCGAAGATCTCGTCGGACAGCTCCCGGATCTTCTTCTTGAGTTCCCGCAGTGCCTTCCTGCCAGAGGGTGTGGCCCGGTAGTACTTGCGCTTCTTTCCGCCGGCGACCTCCTCCTCGGAGCTCAGGTACCCGGCCCCTTCCATCGCATGCAGGATCGGGTACAGGGTCCCGGGGCTCAGCCTGTAGCCGTGCTCCTGCAGTTCCTCGATCATCTCGACGCCGAAGATCCGCCCCTGTGCCGCGTGGTGAAGCAGGTGCACCCGGATGAAGCCGAGAAAGGCTTCGCGAAAGATGTCGGCCATGATGCCTGGAGCCTTATCCCGATTCGTCGTCCGTAAGGGTGCACCGGAACCGGGCGTCTGCGCGGGCAATGCGACCGCGATTTGATCTGGATCAGACGCCGGGGTGGCATACCCCTTCCATTAAGGCTTAAGCTTCGCCAAACCATATCGCCGTCCGATAACGCATTTCGTTTTTTCAGGGAAACCAAGGGGAGAGGCAATGAGAATTCACGGCAGCTTCAGTTTCGCGAGCATGGCGGCCGCGGCCGCGCTCGCCCTGGTGCCCCTCGGGGCCCTCGCGCAGGCAATCACCGGCACGGTGACGGATGGCGGCAAGCGGGCAATTTCCGGGGCGACCGTATTCCTCGTCCCCGCCGCGGACGTGGCGAAGATGAAGAAGGCGCCGTCCTTCAACATCCGGCGCAACGTCGACGACGACGAGCCGATGGACGACAACATCGCCGCCAGAGGCGACAAGTACCCGCAGGCGGTCACGGACGGCAGCGGCGGCTTTGCGATCGCCAATGCCGCCGCCGGCAAGTACTTCGTCTATGTCGTGCCCGACGACGACCGGCACCTGCCCGGCGGAACGCTCACCAACAAGGCGATGACCGCCGCGGAACTGGCGGCCAAGCCCCTGGCGATCCAGGTATCCGGCAAGAGCCCGGGCAACGCCACCTTCATCGGCAGCTCCAAGTGCATGAAGTGCCACGACGACTACGCGGAATTCAGGAAGACCGCGCACAAGCAGGGCATCATGGTGGTGGGCAAGCCCAGCGCGCTGCAGGACATGTCGCGCTTCCCGGGCATGAACGATGGCCTGAAGAAGCTGCAGGCCGGGGCGAAATTCTACTTCCACTCCTACGACAAGGGCCGCGGCTTCGACAAGTACCAGGTATCGCTCAAGGCGCCCGCCGACATGAAGACGGTGAGCTTCACCGCGACCTTCTATACGGACAAGGACGGCTCGCTCAAGCTGAAGACGGAGAATGCCCGCGATCCTGCGGACAAGGCGCGCGTTTACCCGGTGGAGATGACCTACGGCGGCCCGGTGTACAAGCAGCGCTACCTGCTGCGCGTCGGCAACGCCACCTATCCGTTCCTGCAGTACAACACCGAAGGCAAGGACGAATGGGGCGACCGTACCCGCAAGCCCTGGCGCGACTACCACGGCGACTGGGTCTATGACGAGGCGAAAAAGAAGCTCATCGACCCGCCGAAGTCGAAGTCCTTCGAGATCCAGTGCGCGTCCTGCCACTTCACCGGCTACACGCTCACCCCGACGGTGGAAGGCGGCTTCGTGGCCGGCGCGGCCAACGACCCGAACGGCGAGCTGGACATCGACGGCGACGGCGTTCCCAACGAGCTGAACATCGGCTGCGAATCCTGCCACGGCCCCGGCTCCGAGCACGCCAAGGCGCCCCTGCGCCGCAAGGCATCGACGATCGTGAACCCGGCGAAGCTCGCCTCCGAGCGCTCCATGGTCATCTGCAACCAGTGCCACAGCCGCCCGCAGGGTACGCAGAAGAACGACCAGCCGATCAACAAGGACGGCCGCATGCTCACCCCCGGCATCAGCCGCAACGAGTACCTGGTCAACCACACCACGCGGGAAGACGCGGCGCAGAGCGACTTCTGGCCCGACGGCGTGCATTCGAAGTCGCACCACCAGCAGGCCACCGACCTGGTCCGCTCGAAGCATTACATCAACGACAGCCAGATCCTCAACTGCGCCAATTGCCACGACCCGCACGGCAAGAAGGGCATCCGGTTCCAGCTCACCGCGGAAGCCCGCGACGGCAAGGATTCCCTCTGCGCGACCTGCCACAAGGTCGACATGAAGGAGCACACCGCCAAGACGGTCGGCGAGCCGCACACGCGCAAGATCGCCTGCGTCGATTGCCACATGACCAAGACCATGCAGACCGGCGCGGGCCTCGGCGAGGGCATCGAGGGCAAGGGCGGCAAGAAGTACTGGATGAACGACATCACTTCCCACCTCTTCGACGTGCCGCGTATCACGAACAAGGGTGTGAAGGGCGTGGAGCCGGGCAAGGCGATGCCGACCCCGTACACCAACAAGTGCGGGACCTGCCACGAGGCCGACAAGATGTAGGGCGAGTCACCGCCGGCACTACCGCAAGGCCCGCTTCGGCGGGCCTTGCCTTTTTTCAGCTGGGCGGCGACATTCCGGATCCATGAGTACCCACCTGCGCATCGCCCGCCCCGTGACCGACCTGGAGCGCACGGTCGCCATGTACAAGGCCGGCCTCGGCTTGGACGAACTCGGTCGCTTCGCGGACCACGACGGGTTCGACGGCGTCATGCTCGGCCACCATGGGGCGGGTTACCACTTCGAGTTCACTTCCTGCCGGACGCACCCTGTGCAGCCGTCGCCAACACCGGAAGACCTGTTCGTCTTCTACGTGCCCGATGCCGGGGAATGGGAACGGACCTGCACTGCCATGCTGGGTGCGGGATTCAGGCAGGTCCGGTCATTCAATCCGTACTGGGAGCGCCTGGGGCGCACGTACGCGGATGCGGACGGCTACCGGGTCGTGATTCAGCAGGCTTCGTGGGGCCATGGACCATGAAGGGGATCCATCGCACATTCGCGGTGCTCCTTGCCACGTGGGTCGCGGAGTAAGCTGCCGAAAATCCACGGTGCTTTTTTCGACCCACGGCCACGCCATGCACGGCATTCACGCATTCATCATTTCCTGGGCGGGCCAGCACGAGAGCGCTGCTTCCATGGCAAGAGAGATTCGTGGCGTCGCCGACAAGGTTTCGGTCGTGTATTCGGACCCGGACCCGAACCTGGCCGTGGACGTCGACTGCTCCCTGATCAGGCGGCCGAATTCACTTTACTGGGGTGACAAGTTCAGCGCGTGCCTCGATGCCTTCGACTCCGACCTGATGCTGGTCATCCACGCCGATTGCCGGTGCGAAGACTGGTCGATTCTCGTCCAGAGATGCCGCGCGACGATGCAAGGCGATCCGGCCATCGGTGCGTGGGCACCCCTCATTCAAGGAGCCAACCTGGATATCAGGAAAACGCACATCGCCGCGATCAAGGGCACGCCCCTCGTGGTCGTCGCGCAGACGGATGCGATCGTCTTTGCCCTCTCCCGGCCCGTGGCATCGAGGATGAAGGAGGCCAGTTACGAACGGAACGTTTTCGGCTGGGGAATAGACGACATGGCGGCCGCGTACTGCTTCACGCGCAACCTGCTCGTCGTCGTTGACGGGTCGCTGCCGGTCGATCACCCGGTGGCCACCGGGTACTCCAGGGAGGCGGCAGAATCGCAGAAGGCCGAATTCATGAAGCAGCTCACCTTCATGGAGGCCATTCAGCATCACCTGCTGTGGTCTTGCATCAACATGAATTACGCCAGGCTCATGGCGCAGCGGTAGTTCAACGGAAGGGGACGCTACCCTCTGGAGGGTAGCGTCCCCTTCATTTCTTGCGCACGATGCACT
>CAZOIB010000407.1:0-13432 GCA_964579785.1 uncultured Lysobacter sp.
ATACCACGACGCCTTCCGGCAACCGCGCCACGCTAGCCGAGCTGGAGGACCGCGCCGCCTTCGCGCGCCGCCACATCGGCCCGACGGCTGCGGACCAGGCCGAAATGCTGGCGGCCCTGGGCTTCGCGACCCGCGCCGCGCTCATGGAGGCGATCGTGCCGGCCAACATCCGCCGCAAGCTGCCGATGGCGCTTCCGGCCGGCAAGCCCGAGGCGCAGGCGCTCGCGGAGCTCGGGGCCATCGCCGCGAAGAATCGCGTCTGCCGCTCCTGGATCGGGCAGGGCTACTACGGCACGCACACGCCGGGCGTGATCCTGCGCAACATCCTCGAGAATCCCGCCTGGTACACGGCCTACACCCCGTACCAGCCGGAAATCTCGCAGGGGCGGCTGGAAGCGCTCGTCAACTTCCAGACGATGGTGTGCGACCTGACCGCGATGGCGATCGCCAACGCCTCGATGCTGGACGAGGCCACGGCCGCGGCCGAGGCGATGACGCTCTGCCGGCGTTCCGGCAGCCACGCGTCGAACGTCTTCGCGGTGGCGAACGACGTGCTGCCCCAGACGATCGACGTCCTGCGCACGCGCGCCGAACCTCTCGGCATCGAGATCCGCGTTCTGCCGCCCGGGGAACTCGCCGGCGTCGACGCGTTCGCCGCGCTCGTGCAGTACCCGGGCGCGGACGGGGACATCCGCGACTACCGCGCGCTCGCCGATGCGATCCACGCCAAGGGTGCGCATCTCGTCGCCGCGGCCGACCTGCTGGCGCTCACCCTGCTCGTGCCGCCGGGCGAGTGGGGTGCGGACGTCGCCGTGGGCTCGGCGCAGCGCTTCGGCGTGCCGATGGGCTTCGGCGGCCCGCACGCCGGCTACCTCGCGACGCGGGACGCGCTGAAGCGCAGCATGCCGGGGCGCCTGGTCGGCGTGACCGTGGACGCGCACGGCAACCCCGCCTACCGCCTCGCGTTGCAGACGCGCGAGCAGCACATCCGCCGCGAGAAGGCGACCTCCAACATCTGCACCGCGCAGGTGCTGCTCGCGGTGATCGCCTCGATGTACGCGGTGTACCACGGCCCGCAGGGCCTCGCGCGCATCGCCCGGCGCGTGCACCGCCTCACGACCATCGCCAGGGCCGGCCTAGCGAAGCTCGGCTTCGACGTGGCGACGACCGCATTCTTCGACACGCTTGCGGTCAGGACCGGCCCGCAGACGGCCGCCATCGTGGCGCGGAGCAGCCAGGCCGGCGTGAACCTGCGCCGCATCGATGCGGCGACCCTGGGCCTGTCCTTCGACGAGACGACGACCCGCGACGACGTGACGCAACTGTGGGAGATCTTCTCCGGCGCGCCGGCGGCGTTTGCGCCCGGCGATCTCGATGGCACCGCGGACGCGATTCCCGCGGGACTCGCCCGTACCTCCGCCTATCTCGCGCATCCGGTGTTCCACCGCTACCACGCGGAAACCGAGATGCTGCGCTACCTGCGGCGGCTGGCGGACAAGGACATCGCGCTGGACCGCGCCATGATCCCGCTGGGCTCGTGCACGATGAAGCTGAATGCCACGAGCGAGATGATCCCGGTCACCTGGCCGGAATTCGGCAACATCCATCCCTTCGCGCCGGTGGAGCAGGTCGAGGGGTACCGCGAACTCGTCGCCGGCCTCGAGAAGATGCTGGTCGAGTGCACGGGCTACGCCGCCGTTTCCATGCAGCCCAATGCCGGCTCGCAGGGCGAGTACGCGGGGCTCCTCGTCATCAAGGCCTGGCACGAGAGCCGCGGGGAAGGGCACCGCAACGTCTGCCTCATTCCGAGTTCGGCGCATGGCACCAATCCCGCCTCGGCGAGCATGGCCGGCATGCAGGTCGTGGTGGTGGCCTGCGACGACGCCGGCAACGTCGATCTCGCCGACCTGCGCGCCAAGGCACGGCAGCACGCCGTGAACCTCGCCGCCATCATGGTGACGTATCCGTCGACGCATGGCGTCTTCGAGGCGGGCATCACGGAGCTGTGCGACATCGTGCACGCGCACGGCGGCCAGGTGTACGTCGATGGCGCGAACCTCAATGCGATGGTGGGACTGGCCGCGCCGGGAGCGTTCGGCGGCGACGTCTCGCACCTGAACCTGCACAAGACCTTCTGCATCCCGCACGGCGGCGGTGGCCCGGGCGTGGGGCCGGTGGCGGTCGCCGCGCACCTGGCGAAATTCCTGCCGGGGCACCGCGCGCTGGGCGAGGCGAAGGACGCCATCGGCCCGGTGTCGGCGGCACCCTACGGGAGCGCCTCGATACTGCCGATCTCGTGGATGTACATCGCGATGATGGGCGCCGAGGGCCTGCGTGCCGCGACCGAAATGGCGATCCTCAACGCCAACTACATCGCGAAGCGCCTCGAGCCGCATTACCCGGTGCTCTACACGGGGCCCGGCGGACTCATCGCGCACGAGTGCATCCTCGACCTGCGCCCGCTGAAGGAATCGTCGGGCATCTCGGTCGACGACGTGGCCAAGCGCCTCATGGACTACGGCTTCCACGCGCCGACGATGTCCTTCCCCGTTCCCGGCACGCTCATGGTCGAGCCGACGGAAAGCGAATCGAAGGCGGAGCTCGACCGCTTCTGCGAGGCGATGATCGCCATCCGCGAGGAGATTCGCGCCGTGGTGGAAGGGCGCCTGGACCGCGAGGACAACCCGCTCCGGCACGCCCCGCACACGGCGGCCGCGGTGCTGGCCGACGACTGGAAGCACGCCTATGCGCGCGAGCTGGCTGCCTTCCCGGTCGCCTCCCTGCGCGACAACAAGGTCTGGCCGCCGGTGGGCCGGGCGGACAACGTCCACGGCGACCGGCACCTCTTCTGCTCCTGCATCCCGATCGCGGACTACGCCTAGCCGCCCGGCGGCTTTTCGGCAACGAATTCCTCGACGAACTGCGCGGTCTCGGCGGTAAAGGCGAGGAAGCGGCAGCCCGCGCGGACCGCCCTGCGTCCGTCGGGAAGGACGGTGTGCGAGGTGTGGCGCACCTCCAGGCTGACGGTCACGACCGCTTGGCCCTCGCGCTCGACGAGGCAGCGGCCGAGCACCATGGCGGGATGCAGCGAGTCGCCGCCGAAGTCCACCAGCAGGCCCATTCCGCCGCGGCTCACGTCGGTGATCGTCGCCTCGAAGATCGGCGCGGCGCCGGAGTAGGCGACCAGCCTGAGCGGCGCATGGTCGGGCACGCTGGCGCGGGCATGCTGCCGGCGCTTGCTGATCGAGATCCGCTCGGGAAACTCCAGCTCGATCGCCGGCTCGTCTTCGTGGGTGAGGTGGTGCGGATGGTCGGCGGAAAAGGCGACGCGCCACTCGCCGAAGAGGACCTCGAACTCGACCGGCGCATCGGCGGGAAGCGCAGCCGGGGAAAGGTGTCCTTCGCGTGCCGCGATCACGATGTGGCGGCGCTGCGGGTCCAGGTGGCGCAGCTTCACCGAGTAGGACAGGCCACCCGCGGCCGATCGCGCCAGCAGGTCCTCGCCCTCGGCCACCAGGGCTTCGAGGACGGCGATTTCGGCATCGGTCGGCAACGGTCGCATCACGCCCAGCGCCAGAAATCGCCGCGTTGCTCGAGGAAGTGGCGGGCGAGCACCTGCTGGTGCACTTCGGTCGCGCCGTCCACCAGGCGCGCCTGCCGGGCGTAACGGTAGATCCATTCGAGCGGCGTATCCCGGGAGTAGCCGCGCGCGCCACAGAGCTGGAGCGCGGTGTCGGCGCAATGGTGCAGCGTGTCGGCCACGTGCACCTTGGCCATGGAGACCTCCTTGCGCGCGAATTCGCCCTTGTCGAGGAGTGCCGCCGCCTTCATGGTGAGGAGCCGCCCGATCTCGAGCTGCATGGCGCAGTGGCCCAGCTTCACCTGCACGCTCTCGCGGTCCGCCAGGCGCAGGCCGCCGCTCATGCGCTCGGACGTGTAGTCGGCCGCGATGTCGAGCGAGCGGCGCGCCAGGCCCAGCCAGCGCATGCAGTGGGTGAGGCGGGCGGTGCCCAGCCGGATCTGCGTCACCTTCAGGCCGTCGCCCACGCCGAGCAGGCGGTTCTCGTCGGGGATCTCGAGCCGGTCGAACTCGAGCTCGCAGTGCCCGCCGTGTTCCTCGGGGCCGAGGATGGGGATGCGCCGCGTGATGCGCCAGCCGGGCTGGTCGCGGTCGAAGAGGAAGGCGGTGAGGCCCTTGCGCGCATCGTCCGAGGTCCTGGCGACGAGGATGAAGTGCTTCGCCTCGCCGGCGCCGGTGATGAACCACTTGCGGCCCTCCACGATCCAGCGGTCGTCGCGCCGGCGGGCCGTGGTGAGCATCATCGCCGGGTCCGACCCCGCGCCGGGGTGCGGCTCGGTCATCGCGAAGGCCGAGCGCACCGTGCCGTCGACGATGGGCTGCAGCCAGCGTTCCTTTTGCGCCGGCGTGCCGACCTTCTCCAGCAGCATCATGTTGCCGTCGTCGGGTGCGGCGCAGTTCACCGCCACCGGGCCGAAGAGGGAGTAGTTGAGCTCCTCGTAACACGCCGCCATGCCGACGACCGTGAGCCCCTGGCCGCCGCGCGCGACGGGCATCTGCGGCGCCCACAGGCCCTCGTCCTTCGCGCGGGCGCGCAGCAACGCCAGCAGCTCGGGCCGGATGTTCTCGTGCTCGTCGAAGGACTCCGGGGTGGTGTCGAAGGGCAGCACGTGGCTGCGGACGAAGTCGCGATAGCGGCTGCGGTACGCCTCGACGGCCGGCGGCAGCTTGAAGTCCATGGCGGGCCTAGAGGGAATTCACCGCATGGCCGCCGTCGACGACGAGCACGGACCCGGTCATGTAGGCGCCGGCATCGGAGGCGAGGAGGAGGGCGCCCTCGAGATCGCGCAGCGTGCCGATGCGGCGCTGCGGCACGCGTTTCGTCATCGCCTGCCCGGCCTCGCTCTCGAAGAAGCCGCGGTTCATTTCCGTCACCACGTAGCCGGGGGCTATCGCGTTCACCCGGATGCCGTGCCGCGCCCACTCGAGCGCCAGCGCCTTGGTGACCTGGATCAGCGCGGCCTTGGCGGCGGCATAGGCGAGCAGGTTCGCGGCGACGCGCAGGCCGAGGATCGAGGCGATGTTGACGATCGCGCCCGGTCGCCGGGCGGCGATCATCGACTTGGCGACGGCCTGGGCCACGCGCCAGGCGCCGTCGAGGTTGGTGTCGAGGGTGCGCCGCCAGTCCTCCTCGCCCAGTTCGAGCGAGGCCTTCGGGTCGGCGATGCCGGCGTTGTTCACGAGGATGTCGATCGGGCCGGCGAGTTCGGTGGCCTTGCGCACGGCTGCCGCGACGCTCGCGGGATTGGTGACGTCGAGCGCAACGGCGTGCGCCCGTCCTCCTGCTGCAACGATCGCGGCGACGAGCGCTTCCAGGCGATCGATGCGCCGCGCCGCCGCGACGACCACTGCGCCGCGCCCGGCCAGTGCGCGCGCAAAGTTCTCGCCGAGGCCGCTGGAGGCGCCGGTGACGAGCGCCACCCGGTCGCGCACGTCGAAGAGGGGGTCGGTGATGATCGTCATGCCCGCCTCAGCGCTCGAGCGCGCGCGGATTGCTCACCGCGAGCCGCGCCCGCGTGGTCGCGCGCAGGTGCGCGATGAGGCGCCCGCGCCGCTCGCCTTCGTCGAACCGGCCTTGCCGGATGCCCGCCGCCAGCCGTGCCGTGCCTTCGCGCAGGTCGGCCGCCTCGTCCCCGGCGGGCGCCCAGTCAACCAGCAGCAACCGCAGGCGCGCGATTTCCTCCCCGGCCGTGGCTGGGGCGGCAAGTTCCCGACCGGCGATCGCGAGCGCATTGGCCGCCATGAGCACAGCATAGCGCTGCGGCTCGGCCAGCGTGGGTGCAATTGCCTCCAGCAGGGCCGCGCGGGCGGTCGCCAGCAGGTCGGCGGCCCCCGGTTCGACCTTCATGGCGGCTCCCCGGTAAGCGCCAGGATCTCGAGTTCGAGTTCCGGCACGATGTGCGCGGTGAGGGCGAGTTCCAGCGAGCGTTGCGAGCCGGAGCGATGGCGCTCGGCCTGCTGCAGGGCGATCACCGCCCAGCGCAGATGTGCCAGCACCTGCCAGTAGCGTGTTTCCTCCGGCGCCGTCGCGCGACCGCCGCCTGCCGCGTAGCCGGCCAGGAAGTCGGCCGCGGTGCCCACGCCGCCCGCCTCGCGATCCGGGCGCGCAAAGCGCCAGCAGCGCGCCAGCATCCAGCCGAGATCCTCGCGCGCATCGCCCCAGCCGGCGAACTCCCAGTCGAGCACGGCGGCAAGGCGGCCGTCGTGCACGAGGTAGTTGCCGGTGCGGTAGTCGCGATGCAGCAGGCAGGGCGGCAGCGGCTCCGGCGCGTTGCGCGCGCACCAGGCCAGTCCCCACTCCAGGGTGGGCCAGGCCTCGCCGCGGCAGGCGGAGAGCGCATCGAGGCCGTGCCGGTACGCGGCGATGGTGGCGCGGGCGTGATCGCGAGGTGCGGCGCCGAGAAAGGCGAGGGAGGCTTGCGGCGGCTTCACCGCGTGCAGCCGGGCGAGGTTTGCGCCGAGCTCGCGTGCCAGCGCGGCGCGGTCGGGAACGAGCGCGTCGTCCTTCGACAGGCGATGACCGGCGGCGATTCCCGGCAGGCGCGGCATCACGAAGAAATCGGGGCCTGCGCCGTCGCGGCAGACAAACAGCGGCTCGGGCACGCGCACCCCGGCCGCGTGGGCGGCGCGCAGTATTGCGAACTCCTCGGGGCGCGTGTGGCTTGCCGCGACGGCGGAGGGAGCATCGGTGCGCAACACCCAGGCGTGTTTGCCGGCGCGTGGACCGCCATCGATCGCCACGTCGAAGGCAATGTTTTCCTGGATGGCGCCTCCCGGGAGCCGTTCCCACCGCGTGAGCGCCACGCGCGTGGCGCCGCAGGCCGAAGCGAGAAACGTCTCGACCCGGGCGCGCGGATCGGTGCTGCCGGCGCAAGCCTGGGCGCTCATCGTCTTGGCTGGATCACCACAGGATCACGCGCTCGCCTTCGGCGCGCAGCGCCTGCGCGTCCGCGGGGCAGGAAAACGCCTGCGCGAACTCGGGGAAGTTGGCCAGCGGTCCCCGCACGCGGTAGCGCGGCGGCGAATGGCCGTCGGTGAGCAGGCGCAGGCGCTCCTGTTCGGGACGCACGCGACTGCGCCAGGCTTGCGCGAAGGAGATGAAGTAGCGCTGCTCCGGCGTGAGCCCGTCGATGCGCTCGCGCGGCTGGCCGGCCAGCGCCCGCTGCAATCCGAGATACGCGATCTGCAGCCCGCCCACGTCGGAGATGTTCTCCCCCAGCGTGAGCTCGCCGTTCACCCTGAGGTTGTCTACGCCAGGGAAGGCCGCGTACTGCACGACCAGCGCCCGCGCGCGCTCGCCATAGCGTTTGCGGTCGGCGGGGGTCCACCACTCGCGCAGGTTGCCGTCGGCATCGTAGCGGCGGCCGCGGTCGTCGAAGCCGTGCGTGATCTCGTGGCCGATCACCATGCCGATCGCGCCGAAGTTCACGGCGTCGTCCGCTTTCGGGTCGAAGAAGGGCGGTTGCAGGATCCCGGCGGGAAACACGATCTCGTTGAGCGAGGAGCCGTAATAGGCATTCACGATATGCGGCGACATCCACCACTCGCCGCGCTCGACCGGCTTGCCCAGGCGGGCAAGGATGCGGCGAAACTCGTACGCGTTGGCGGCGAGCCAGTTCTCCGCGAACGGGCGCGCCCCGACTTCCGCCGACGCGAAGTCGCGCCAGCGCTCCGGGTAGCCGATCTTCACCTGCATCCGCTCGAGCGTCTCCAGCGCCGCCTTGCGCGTGGCATCCTCCATCCAGTCGAGCGTGTGGAGGCGATCGCGGAACGCCGCCTTGACGTGGGCCACCATCTCCAGCGCGCGGCTCTTCGCTTCGGGCCGGAAGTTCTCGGCCACGAACAGCTCGCCGAGCGCGTGGGCGAGCGGCTCGCCGCCGTAGCGCCCGCTGATCACCTGGATGACGCGCTCGGCACGCGTGCCCTGCTGCCCCACGCCGGTGAGCGTCTTCTCGAAGAAGGCGAAGTGCGCGTCCTCGAACGCGCGCGGCAGCTTGGTGGCGGCTGCCATGAGCACCTGCCAGCGCAGGTAGGCCTGCCAGTCGGCGACAGGTCGCGCGGCGGACAGCGAGGCGAATGCCTTCGCATGCGCCGGCTGCGTGACGTTCAGTTCCGTGACGCTGCCTGCGCCGAGGGCCGCGAAATAAGCCGGCCAGTCGAAACCGGGCGCTTCGCGGGCGAGTGCTGCCACCGTGCGCACGTTGTAGGTCCGCTCCGGATTGCGGCGCTCCACCAGCGTGAGCTGCGCGCGGGCGAGTTCCCTTTCCGTGTCCATGACGCGCGAGGCAAGGTCGACACTGGCGGGACCGTCCGCGCCGGCCAGCGCGAACATGGCCTCGAGATGGCGCTGATACGCCTGGCGCTGGGCCACGGAGCGATCGTCGTCGCGGAAATAGTAGTCGCGATCCGGCAGGCCGAGCCCGGAGGGTACGACGGCGGCCAGGTAGCGGCGCGCATTCTTCGCATCCTGGCTCACGTTGAAGGCGAAACCGGCGCGCACGCCGTGGCGATGCAGGGTGGCCAGGACCCGCGGGAGGTCCGCGGGCTGCCGCAGCGATTCGATGGCGGCGAACAGCGGGAACAGCGGGGCAAGCCCCGCCTTGGCGATCGTCGCCTCGTCCATGCCGCTGGCGTAGTACGCGACGACCTTGTGCCGGTTGCTGCCCGCCGGATACGGATTGGATTGCGCCACTGTGGCGAGGTGCGCACGCAGCCAATCGCGGTTGCGCTGGTCGATGATCCGGAAAGTGCTCCAGTCCGAGCGATCCTCCGGAATCGCCGCCGTGTCGAGCCAGCGACGGTTGGCGTAGGCATAGAAGTCGTCGCAGGGACTGATCTCCTGCGCGAGTCCCGCGACATCGAGCACCGCCGCGGTGGCGATGGCGGGAAGGGTGGCGGCCGCGAGCGATGCGCAGCGGGCGATGGAACGGAACATGGCGGCGAAGGGACGAGGAAGACCCGTCATTCTAGCGGAGGCGCGAGGGGCGGCCGGGGGTCGTTCCGGTATAATCGCGCAGCAAAAATTCCCCGGGCGTACGCCCCCCCGCATGCGCATTCTCCTCTCGAACGACGACGGCTACTTCGCGCCCGGCCTGGCTGCGCTTGCGCAGGCGCTCGGGCCCCTCGGGGAGATCACGGTCGTGGCACCCGAGCGCGACCGCAGCGGTGCCTCCAACTCCCTCACGCTGGACCGGCCGCTCTCCCTGCACCGCGCCAGCAACGGCTTTCTCTACGTGAACGGCACGCCGACGGATTGCGTGCACATGGCAGTGACGGGGCTCCTGGACATCGAGCCCGACATCGTCGTTTCGGGGATCAATTCGGGTTCCAACATGGGTGACGACACGCTCTACTCCGGCACCGTGGCGGCGGCGACCGAGGGCTACCTGCTGGGCCTGCCCGCGATCGCGTTCTCGCTCGTCGGCAGGGAGTTCGCGCACTACGCCACGGCCGGCCGCATCGCGCGCGAGCTCGTGGAACGCATCTTCCGCGATCCGCCGGCGCAACCGGTGCTCCTCAACGTGAATGTCCCGGACCTTCCGTACGACGAACTCGCGGGGATCGAGGTCACGCGCCTCGGGCGTCGCCACAAGGCACAGCCGGTGGTGAAGAGCGTGAACCCGCGCGGCGACACGGTCTACTGGGTGGGACCCGCGGGTGCCGCGCGCGAGGCGGGGCCCGGGACCGATTTCCATGCGCTCGAGCGTGGCGCCGTCTCCGTGACTCCCCTGCAGGTGGATCTCACGCACGCCGGCCAGATGGACGCGATCGGGCGCTGGCTCGGGCAATGAGCGCCTCTCCCGGCATCGGCATGACCTCCGACCGCACGCGCGGACGGATGGTGGATGCGCTGCGCAAGTCGGGAATCGGCGACGAGCGTGTCCTTGCGGCCATGCTGGAGATCCCGCGCCACCTCTTCGTGGAGGAGGGCATCGCCTCGCGTGCCTACGAGGACACGCCGCTGCCGATCGGGCACGGCCAGACGATCTCCAGCCCCACCTACGTGGCGCTGATGACGCAGCTGCTGCTCGAAAAGGGGCCGGTCGCCCGGGTGCTCGAGGTCGGCACCGGTTGCGGCTACCAGACGGCGATCCTCGCGCGGCTGGTGAAGGAGGTCTACACGCTCGAGCGCATCGCGCCGCTGATGGACAAGGCGCGCCGCCACCTGCGCGACCTGCGCTTCTACAACGTGCGCTTCAAGCACGCCGACGGCCACAAGGGCTATCCCGAGGGGGGGCCTTACGACGGCATCCTTTCCGCGGCCTCGGCGAGCCACGTCCCGGCCGCACTCATGGAGCAGCTCGCCATCGGCGGCCGCCTCGTGATTCCCGTGGGCACCGAGGAGCAGTGGCTGCACGTGATCGAGCGCACGCCCACCGGCTACACCGACGAGAAGCGCGAGGCCGTGCGCTTCGTGCCCATGCTGCCTGGGATCGCATAATGGGGATTGGTTGCACTTCTATTAAAGTGGAGATGATTGCCGCGCCGTGAAATCACCAATGAGCAACCTGTCCCCATCTATGCGATTGGCGTTGTTCCTGGCGACACTGGCCCTCGCTGCCAGCTGCGCCACGAAACAGCCGGCTCCGGTGATCGAGCGCGCCCCGCCGCCGCCCAAGGCCGAGTCCCCCAAGCCCGCGCCTCCGAAGCCGGTCGAGAAGCCCGTCCCGACGCACACGATCAAGCGCGGCGAGACGCTCGTTGGCATCGCGCTGCAGTACGGGCTCGACTACCGCGAACTCGCGGCCTGGAACGGCATCGCGAATCCCAACGTCATCAGCGTGGGGCAGGTGCTCGTACTCGCGGCGCCGAAGGGCGCGTCGGCGCCGACCGTCACCACGCCGCTTGCGCCCGCCGGCCCGATCATCGAGGCGCGGCCGCTCGCGAACACGGAAACCGTGAAGGTCGAGCCGCGCGGCCAGCGCCTGCCGTATTCGGAAAAGAACCTGGCGCAGCTGTCGAAGGGCGATGGAACGCCGGAGCCCGCTGCCGCGACGCCGCCCCCTGCCGCGCCTCCGGCGGCAGCTCCCGCCGCACCTGCTGCGCCGGTCGCGACGGCGCCCACGGCTCCCGAGCCCGCCGCCGGCACACAGGGAGAGGCTGTCGACTGGATCTGGCCCGTCAAGGGCAAGGTCCTCGCCGCCTTCACGGAAGCGACCAAGGGCATCGACATCGCCGGCCGGAAGGGCACGCCGGTGGTCGCCGCCGCGGGCGGGCGCGTGGTGTACGCGGGGCAGGGGCTGCGCGGCTACGGCAAGCTCGTCATCATCAAGCACAACGAGACCTGGCTTTCCGCCTACGCCCACAACGACGAGATCGTCGTCAAGGAACAGGAGGAGGTGAAGCGGGGGCAGAAGATCGCCACCATGGGCTCCACCGATGCCGACCAGGTGAAGCTGCACTTCGAGGTGCGCCGCCAGGGCAAGCCCGTCGACCCCGCGCGGGTGCTGCCGGCGCAGTAGGGCGATCCGTGAAGCTCGCCTTCGCAAACCACGAACTGGCGGTCGAACTGAACGACGGCGAGGCCGCCGCGCAGTTGCGCGCCGCCTTGCCCCTGACCGTGGACATGATGCGCTGGGGCGACGGCGAGTACTACGGCACGTTGCCACTTCCCATCCGTTCAAAGGAACAGCGGCGCGAGGTCTTCGCGGTCGGCGAAGTCGCCCTCTGGCCGGACGGTAACGCCTTCTGCATCTTCTTCGGTCCCACGCCGGCCAGCCACGCGGACGAACCCCGCATGGCCTCGCCGGGCATATCCCTGGGCAAGGTTGTCGCCGGCGCCGACGCACTCGCGGCGCAGGGGGCGAACCTTCGCGTTCGGCTTACGGCACGCAGCCCGCGCTGACGGCGGCCGCCACGCGCGCCTTGATCTCGGCGCTCGGCACGGACGGGGACCTCCCCGTCCCGTCCCATGCTGGCCACATGGCCAGATGGGTGAAGAACCGTCCCTTGCCGGTCACTACCGATCCGCCACCAGGATGACGATTCCTGGCGCATCGTCCTGCGCCTCGGTGGTTCGACCGCCCTTGGACGGGTCGAATTGATGGACCTTCCCCTCGCCCGCGACCGATCCGGTCCATACCGGCGCGCCGCCATAGTTCGAAAGGGGAGTCGTTCCGAAGTACCGCTCGTCGCACGTCGCCGCGGCAAGCGCGCCGATTTCTTCGATCGTGGGAAGGCGCCAAGGCGCGCCCGAATCGCGAGCCTGTTTGGCGGCAACCGCGAGGGCAACATCGAGGCTCTGCATTACGGCGATGCTGCCCTTGCATTGGCGGCTCCCGGGGTCGAAGTCCTGCCCCTAGGGACACTTCGCCCATACGAGTTGGGTCGTCTGATCTGCGAAAGCCCCCGGGTCGACATCCCGAAAGCGCTCGGCATCCGGCGTACATTTGTTTGCGCGGATGGCCTCCAGGCCTGTCGGTGCCTTCGCCTTGAGCCCCGGCGCTTTCGACCGGAAGCGGCCTGCGCCCATTTGCAGGTCGACGATGGACTTGCTGGCGCACGATGGATCGCCAGGCGCGCAGGATCCCTTGACTTCGATTCTCGAGTTTGCATGCAGCACTGCGATTGTCCCGTCGTCGAACCGCAGCGTGAGCGAAGACTTCGCCCCGAGCGTCGCGACGGTTTCCCCCGACCGGACCGTGTCCCCTGCGCGCAATTGTCGAGGCGTATCGCTACCGGCCCAAGCCGTCGCGAGACCTTCCAGCTTGACAATGACCGCGTCGGCCCATGCACGGCCTGAAGTGACCAGAAGGGCAAGACAAAGTGCGCGCCAGAGGAACCTTGCCATGAACGCCTCCCCCATGCTGTTGGCCGCCAACAAACGCCCGATGAGACTCAATTGGGTAACCTCACCGCATGTGCGGCGTCTCCTGGCAATTTGCCTGGGCGCACTACTGCGCGCACCCTGCACTGACAATCGCGCTCACCCGGGCCTGGAACTCCGCACTCGGCACGAACTGGGATCGGACCCCGTCGCGCCCCATGCTGGGCACCTGGCCCACCCAGAAGTTGAAGCCGCCGGTGTCACCGCCCGGCCCGCGCCGCATGTAGGCATTGTAGACGTCGCCCATGAAGTCGCGGTCGCTGCGCGCGCGGTTGCCGTACTCCGGGCTGTTGAAGAAGGCGCCCAGCACCGTGTTGAGCGTGGTGGAGACCTGGGTCGCCGCCTGGCACTGCGCCTGGCGGATCACCCCCAGCCAGCCCGAGAACCCGGCCGAGTCCGGCAGCCGCCCGTAGGTGCCGCGGTAGAGGTCCATGGTCATGTTCACCTCGGGGCGCACGTTGCTCGCGCCGAAGAGAACGGTCATCGCGTTGGAGAACTCCTGGGCGAAAAGGAAGCTGTTGAGGAGG
>CAZOIB010000408.1:0-2986 GCA_964579785.1 uncultured Lysobacter sp.
GGCGTCGCTCGCCGGCATGTTCACGCCGCAGCGCGAGCAGGCCACCATGTCCTCGACCGGCGCCGCAGGAGCGGGCGGCGGCTCGCCGACCTGCCGCCGGAAGAAGTTGCGGAACAGCAGCCAGATGACGAAGCCGATGGCGAGCAACAGGAGGATTCGGGCCAAGGTCGCGTTTCCGGGTGTTTTCCGAGTGACCAGTTTAGCTCAGGCGGAGTGCCGCGGCCGCGTGACGGGCACGTCGACCTCGAAGCGCACGCCGGCGCCACCGGCAAGGTTCGCCACCTTCGCGGTGCCGCCGTGAAACTCGGCGACCAGCCGCACGATGGCGAGCCCCAGGCCGAGGTGGCCGCCACGGCCGTGCCCCTCGTCGCGAACGCTCACCATGGCGTCGAAGAGGCGCGGCAGCAGGTCGGCAGGGACGGGGGGACCGTCGTTCTCGACCTGCAGTCGCGCGCGGACCTCGTCGGCGGCGAGCCGCACACGCACCGCGCTTCCGCGCGACGCGAAGTCGCGGGCATTCTCGACCAGCTTGTCGAGCGCCTGCGCGAACGCATCGGGCATCCCGTGCAGGAGGACCGCGCCCGCGGGGACCGCGCAGTCGAAGGCGCGATCGGGATAGGCCGACCGGTAGCCCTCGACGCACCCGCGCACGAGCTGCGCCAGGTCGAAGGTCTCGCGCTCGCCGCTGCCGAGCATCTTCTCCAGGCGCGTGCCCTCCGACAGGCGCGAGATGAGGCGCGAGAGCCGTGCCACTCCCTCTTCCGCGCGGTCGAGATAGATGCCGGCCTCGCCGGGCGGCGACTGGCTGCGCAGGTTGTCGAGCGAGGAGCGCACCACGGCCACGGGCGTGCGCAGCTCGTGCGACAGGCGGCCCGCGAGGCTCTCCAGGTAGGCGTTGTAGTCGTGCAGGCGCCCGAGCATGGCGGCCATGGTGCGTTCCAGGTCGCCGATCTCGTCCTTCGCGCCGGTCAGGGCGATGGTTCCGCGGATGCGGCCCTGGGGATCGATGGCCGCCTCGGCCTGCGCATGCAAGCGCCGGATGCGCGCCGCCAGGCGGCCCGCGAACACGAACAGGATCGCGAACACCGTGAGGCAGACGGCCAGCGTCAACGCGATCAGGTTCTCCAGGGCCGACTGCCGCAGCAGCAGGATCGCGGCGGTGGTCTCCTCGACGACGGCCGCGCCGACGATGTCGTCGCCGACGAAGATCGGCTGTGCCGCGGACAGGATGGCCACCTCGCGATCCCGCGTGCCGCGCCAGTGCGTCGAGGAGACGCCGATGAGGGCGCGGTCGATCTGCGCGCGGACCGGGGTGGTTTCGTCGCCCGCGGGAATCTCGGGCGAGGCGACGACGAGCGAGATCACCGGCTTCAGCCACGCCGTGATCCCCGTGCGCGCGGCATCGGCGCGCACCCGCGACGGCTCGCGCAGCGTTCCGGAGAGCCCGCGCACGCGCGAGCGCGTGTCGATCACCCACAGGCGCGCGGCGCGGCGGCCGAGGATGCCGAGATGCCGCTCGATTTCCTCGGATGGCGCGTAGGCGGTGCCGAGGCTGGCCGCCGCGACCGGATCCGCGGCGGCGAAGAGGCCGACGATGCGGCGCCGCTCCTCTTCCCCGGGTTCCCCCGGCGGCGCCTCGCCGCGCGGAAACAGCGCCGGACGGTCGGAAAGCGCGGAAGCCACGGCGCGCGCCGTGGCGGCGATGTCCTGTTCCTGGGCGTTGCGCAGGAAGGCTTCCATGCGGCTGATGAACTGCACTGCCAGCGCGGGAATGGCGAGCAGGACCAGCGCGGCGAGGAACAGCCGGAAACGGATGCCGTGCAGGAAGGTCGCCCTCACTCGCGCGCTCAATCGCAGGCTATGGCGAGGGTGAGGGAGCCGAAGCGATGTGGCGAGTGCTGGCCCGCGAACTCGCGCGAGTCCTGGGCCAGTCCGAGCGTGATCGCGCCCCAGGTGTCGGACCAGCCGATGCCGCCGGCCACCCGGGTAACGTGCCGCTCCCAGGCGGCTTCCGGCGTCGGGTCGTCGGGCTTGCGGTCGAACAGGCGGTTGCGTCCGACCACGCGCACGCTGGCGCCTGCGAAATACGTGAGGCCCAGCGTGCCGCGCGCGAGCGGCGGCGTGGCCGCGAAACGCAGCAGCGGGTTGGCCGCGTGCGCCGGGCCGCGCGAGCGCCACTCGACGCCCGCGTGAGCGAAGGTGGTGATCGTGCCCAGCACGGCGCCGCCGTGCAGGACGAGCGCTCCGGGAAGTGCGTTCCCGCCCACCTTCTGCGACCAGGCGCCGCTCGCCTGGGCATCGACGCGATCTTCCACCTGCCGCGACCAGTCGGTCTGCGGCGCGGGAACCAGGCGGTGGAAGAAGTCCTGCACCTCCTCGCCCAGCGCGGACGGGCCGGAGACGCCGGCATCGACGCCCAGCGTGGCGAGGAGATCGGGCGCGATGTCGTGGCGTGCGACGGAAAGCTGCAGCCGCGCCGCATTGGGTCGGTCCGGTTGCGCGGGATCCGCGTGGCCATCCGCGGTGTAGACCTCCTGGATGATGCCGACGTCGAGACGCTGCGTGACTGCCGATGGCGCGCGCAGGAAGCTTGCGACGGGAGCATCGGGCGCGAGCGGCGCCGAACGGTAGATGCGCACGCCGCTCGTGTACCAGCGGTCGGTGTCGAAGAAGAAGTCGTTGTCGACCTGCGCGTGCCAGAGGACCGGGGGCTCCGCGGCGGCCGCCATGCCGGCGAAGGCCGCGACGGCCAGGGCCGGTGCCCTCACGCCCTTTCCGTCCAGCGGTAGCCCATGCCGTACACCGTCTCGACGGCGTCGAACGCCGCGTCGACGGCGAGGAACTTCCTGCGGATGCGCTTCACGTGGGAGGTGATCGTGCCGTCGTCGACCACCATCTCGGCGTCGCGCATGAGGGTGTCGCGGCCCTTCACGTGGCCGGGGTGGCGCGCGAGCGAGCGCACCATCCAGAACTCGGTCACGGTGAG
>CAZOIB010000409.1:0-4725 GCA_964579785.1 uncultured Lysobacter sp.
GTGCCGCCCGCGCCGCCCTTGTTCTCGACGATGACCGAGACGCCCAGCGCCTTCGCCATCGCCTCGGCGGCGATGCGCCCGACGATGTCGGTGGAGCCGCCGGCGCCGAAGGGCACGACCATGGTGATGGTGCGCTCGGGATAGTTCTGCGCGGCAGCCGGCAGCGTGGCCAGCATGGCGGCGGCTGCCATCAAGCCTGCTGCGCGCTTCAGCGTGACGAATTTCATGGAGATCCTCCTGTCGTTATATTTGTGTACTGCAGGTTTCCTGCTGACGCCGGGTCAGGCCGCCGTTCCCCAGGGCTTGATCGCCGCCTTCAACTGCTTGTAGCCGTCGATGTAGCGCGGCCGCTTCGGGCCGTAGATCGAGTCGAAGATGCGCAACTGCTCGTCCAGCCAGGCGGCGAGCTTCGCGTTGCCGGGGTTGGCGGCCTTGTAGGCTTCGTTGATCAGCACGAAGTGGATGCGAGGGTCGTAGGGCTGCTTCTCGCCGCCCACGGTCTCGTCGCCATCGAGGAGCCTCAGGAGCATCGCGTCGGCGGAACCCAGGGTCTGCTCGTAGATGGGCGCGCCGTGGATGCGGTACATGACGCTGGTCATGTCCTTGCCGTTGGTCATGGTGAAGCCCATGTCCGTCCAGAGCTTGCCCATGTCGACCTTGGCGCCGACCTTGTCGATCACGATCTGGCCCCAGGCGCGCAGCACGTCGGCCGCGTCCGCCATGAGGTCGGTGAGGCGGTCGCCGTCCAGGTCCGTGGAATAGATGATGCACGGGGTCTGGCGGATCATGTCGTGCAGCATGATGCCGAAGTTGGTGTCCGAGATGTGCTCGTAGATGTCGCCACCCCAGCTCTCCATGCCCGCCTTGAAGTCCTTGGGCAGCAGGGCGACGATGGCGTCGACGTTCGCGCGGTGCTCCTCGTAGGCGTCGACGGTGTAGCGGCGCTTCAACTTGAACTTCGTGCCCTGGATCAGCCAGCGGAAGATGCCGGCGTTCACCGCGTCCTCCTTCGCCTGGGTGGGCTTCGTGGCCACGCGGCCGATCTGGCCCGTCTCGTGCACCATCTTCAGGAAGAGCCGCGCCGCGTAGGCCATGCGCACGCCGGGCGTGTTCATCTCCGAGTGAATGTTGCCGGTGTCCCGGTCCACCCGGAACTTGCTGTTGTCCTGCGAATAAGGCAGGCCCGGCATGAAGCGGATGTTGGTGATGCCGCCATAGGGGCGCAGGTTGCAGTAGACGCCCGCGGCGGTGCGCAGCGGCGCGTTGGCCGACTTGCCGGCCACCACGACCTTCTTGCCGCCCTCGTTCACCATGAAGTCGCCGGCGGTGGACCACTTGAGCGCGGTGAAATCGAGCTTGCCGAACCATTCCAGCGACACGAGCTTCGTGTCGTGGCGGAACTGGGCCATCATCGGCACGCCCAGGAAGGGCAGGCCCAGGACGTCCAACGCCATGATGGTGCCGTTCAGGGCGAACATGTCGGTGAAGGCGTGCGCCACCGGCTTCACGTCGCCCGCGAAGTTGCCGCCCTCCCAGATGATCGCATCGGGATGGCCCGCCGGCTTGCTGGCGGAGCGCTTGTAGATCGAGTCGAGGAGCTTGAACAGGTCGCCGCCCTGCTCTTCCTGGGCGATCTTCAACAAATCGATTTGCGATGACATAGGGGAGCTTTCGTTCAGGAGAGGCGTTGGGGAGGGACGCGTTCGGAGCAGTCGGCGATTATCTCATTGCGGCTCGACGAGGATCAACTTGCGAGGCTCGGAGCGCCGCCATCAAAGAGGAACCCGCGCGTTCTAGGACTTCACGAACGCGAGCAATGGTCCGATATCGCGACCATCGGCTGCGCGCAGGGCCGCCATGTACTTCTCGCGGACCGGTCCTGACCTTGCGAGACTCGTTGCCCCCCAGGAAAACGGCTCTGCTCCGTATTGTTGCAACAGCAGATCGGTCGCTAGTCGGGAATGGCGTCCGTTGCCATTGGCAAACGGGTGAATCCAGACCAGCCGGTGGTGAAATCGTGCCGCGATTTCGTCGAGGGGCATCGCCCTGGACTTCAGTTGCTCGCGGCAGTCGAGAAGCAGGTCGCGAACGCTCACGGCGATCTTCTCGGGCGCCACGCCAATGTTCTTCTCCGAGTTCCGGAACGTGCCCGACCAACGCCACGTGCGGTCGAACATGCGGCGATGCAGCTCCCGAAGAAAGTCCTCGTCGAGCACTTCGGTCTTGCGTTGCCGCTCAAGCCAACGCAACGCTTCGAGAATGTTTTCGGACTCGTAGGCATTGAGCCCTTCGACCGTGGTGACGCCAGGCGGAATAAGACCCTCGAGTTCATCGGGATCGAGCGGAGTCGCACCAGGCGGATAGTCCAGTTCTATTGCCATAGCGATCTGCGACTTCCCGCCAGCAGACCGTCGATGACTCGCTGGAGTTGCCGCTCGTGGTGCCGCTTTTCGACCGGCTGGTCTTCCAGGGCCATCGTGTGCGATACACGGGCAAGGCGTCCCTTTGCCACCGACTCGGCCTGGCCCATTACGAGTTGCTCGAAGGTCTTTCCAGGCGGAGGAACGATTGCGTAGACCAGCTTTCCCCCAAGGCCAGCGGCGAGCTTCTCCAGGCTCTCGATGGTCACCGTGCCCTGTGCTTCACTTCTTTCAAGGGTGTTTACCGTATTCGGACTGATGCCAGTCCGTGCGGCGAGTTGGGCTCGAGTCATGCCCAAGGCTTGGCGGATAGTCTTGATCCAACCTCCCATGGGTCTGCTGCGTGTTCCCCATTGAGCAATGGGTGAGACAGCCTCATCGATGAGATTAATATCCAATTGCTTGAATGACTTAGCCATTAATTTGTGTCCATAGACGCAATAATAGAGACAATATTGCTCTTATAAACACAATAGTCAAGGACTTTTTATGTTTATAGACACCACACAGTTAGGGCAGAGCCAGCCATTGGCCCTGCGGATTCTCCATCAGTGAAAAAGGCTTGTGCCCCGAGAAGGGTCACAAGCCTTTGAATGTTTGGTGGCCTGGGGCGGAATTGAACCACCGACACAAGGATTTTCAGTCCTCTGCTCTACCAACTGAGCTACCAGGCCGGGGAAAGCCGGGAATTATAGCTTTTCCGTCCGGCCAAGGCCAACTGCGCCAGCCGCCCGGCACTCACAGGCGCAGCAGGAACCAGCCCGGGAACAGCGCGATCACGACGGAGCCGGCCAGGCACAGGAGCCCTGCCCCGAGAGCCGCGCCGCGCGAGGGCTGGACTCCCGCCGTCGCCGCCGCCGGGCTCATGAACATGAACTGGATGACGCGCAGGTAGAAGTAGATGCCGAGGTAGCTGCCGACCAGGCCCAGCACGGCCCAGGTCACGTGGCCGGCGGCCAGCACGTTCTTGAAGATGAGGAACTTCGCGACGAAGCCCGGGAAGGGCGGGATGCCGGCGAGCGAGAGCATCGCCATGCCGATGAGGAGCGCCGAGAGCGGATGCGTATGGAAGAGGCCCTTCAGGTTCTCGAGGCGGTCGCGCTCGATGTCGTTCGGATTCGCCGGCAGCGCCGCGAACGCCAGCACGTTCATGACGCCGTAGGCCGCGAGGTAGAAGACCACCGCCTGGAAGCGCCCCGGGCCGTCGCCCAGGAAGGCGAAGAAGAGGTAGCCGGCGTGCGCGATCGAGGAGTACGCGATCATGCGGCGCAGTCCCGGCTGGCGCATCGCCGTGAGGTTGCCCCAGGCGATGGAGGCGAGCGGCAGGATGGCGAGCAGCCCGACCAGGGGCTCGACGACCGGCGCCGTGCCGAAGACGCGCGCCGCGGCGATGAGGACGCCCGCCTTCACCAGCGTGGCCATGTAGGCGGTGGAAGGAACGCTGGCCGCCTCGTAGGCGTCCGGCGCCCAGCCGTGGAAGGGAACGATGGCCGCCTTGAGGAAGAACGACGAGACGATCATCACCACCGCCGTGCCGGCGAGCAGGCTCGGGGAACCCATGGCGAGCGCGAAGCTCTCCACCGAGAGCGAACCGGTGGAGCCGTAGATGAGGGAGGCGCCCATCAGGAACGAGGCACTCGCCGTTCCGGAGAGGACCAGGTACTTGAGGGCGGCCTCCGCGCTCTCGGGCCGGCGGAAGCCCATCAGCACCAGCACGTACACCGGGATCGACATGAGCTCGATGCCGAGGAAGAGCGTGAGGAAGCTGTCCGCCGAAGCGAGCAGGCACACGCCGTAGAGGGAAGAGAGGATCAGCGGATAGAACGGGCCTTCGCCGAAGTCCTCCCGCGAGGCGAGCAGGATGGGAATGGCCAGCGCCAGGACGATCGCCTTGGCGTAGGCCGCGGGCGGCGAGAGGACGAACTGGCCGGGGAACGGCGCGCCCGTCCAGCCGGTGGCGCCGAGCCATGCCGCGGCCAGGGCCGCCGCCGCGACCGAAGCGATCGCCAAGGGCAGGGCCGCGCGCGCGCGGCCGGAGGTGATGTCGAGCAGGATCAGGGCGACGATGCCCGCGAGCAGCAGGTGCTCCGGGGCCATCGCGATCGCCGCGGCGGTGAAGTTCATCGCACTGCCTCCGCCGGGGCCGCAGCCGTGACTTTCGCGGCCGGCGGGCGCGGCGTGCCGACCAGCTGCTGGAATTCGCGCGCGGCGAGCTCGGTGCGCTTCATGGCCGAGTCGGGGAAGAGCCCGAGCCAGAACACCGCCGCCACCAGGATCGCGAGGATCGACTTCTCGCGCAGGTTCA
>CAZOIB010000410.1:0-1925 GCA_964579785.1 uncultured Lysobacter sp.
GGTGCGGGACCTGCTCGCAGGAAAGGCGGATAGACGACAAGGGTTGCTTCTGGCTGGCGTCGTCCTCATTGGTTTCGTAATGCTGGCGACTATCGCGATTGGCCTGATGCTTTCGAAGGGACGCTGATCATGCGGGTGCGCGGCGCACGCCGAGGTCAGGGCCCCTCGACCGCCTCGAATCCGAGGCCCACGGAGTCCCATTCGCCGCGCTCCGCATCCAGGGCGATGGCGACGAGCGTGTTCTTGGCGAGCCAGTCGCCGTCGACCTCGAGCCGCCACCCCTTCGCCTTGCGCGCGAGGCGCAGGCGCGGCAGCTTCAGCGTGCGCCGGCTGCGGTAGAAGATCACCGCGAGCCGCAGGCAGAGCGCCAGCATGGCGAGAGAGGCGTCGTCCGCGAAGGCCTCGCGCATCTTCGACAGGCGCCCGCGCTGCGCGAGGACCAGGTTCGACAGCCACCCCTGTTCCTGCCGCGAGAAGCCCGGCATGTCGGCGTTGGCGAGGATGTAGGCGGAGTGCTTGTGGTAGGCGCCCTGCGAGATGGAGATGCCGATCTCGTGCAGCCGCGCCGCCCAGTCGAGGAAGCTCTCCGCGCTGGCGCCCTTCTCGTCGCGAACGGGCTCGAGCTGGCGGTGGAAATCGCGCGCGAGCGAGCAGACGCGCTGCGACTGCACCTGGTCGACGTGGTAGCGGCGCACGTACTGGTCGACGGTCACTTCGCGGATGTCGCGGTGGTGCACGCGGCCGAGCAGGTCCCACAGCACTCCCTGGCGTAGCGCCCCCTCGGCCAGCGTCACCTGCCTGAGTGACAGCTCGGTGAAGATCGCCTCCATGATGGCGAGGCTGCCGGGGAAGACCGGCAGCCGCTCCTCGCGCAGCCCGGGCAGGGAGAGCTTGCGGATGTCTCCGGCGGCAAGGGCTTCCTCGCGCAGCCAGGCGAGGCCGTCGGCGGTGATGCCTTGATCGGCCCGGCCCGAGGCGACGATGGCCTCCGAGAGGGCGCGCGCGCTGCCCGAGGACGCCACCGCCTCCTTCCAGCCGGTCTTCTCGAAGCGCGCGACGATCGTCTGCACCTGCTCGCGCGCGGCGAGCTCGGCCGCCTTCATCGATTTCTTGTCCATGCGGCCGTCGGGGAAGAAGCGGCGCGTCCAGCTCACGCAGCCCATGTACAGGCTCTCCATCACCTTGGGCTTCAGGCGCACGCCGATGATGAACTCGGTCGAGCCGCCGCCGATGTCGAACACCAGCCGGTTGCGGTCGGTGAGCGGAATGGAGTGGACCACTCCCGAGTAGATGAGGCGCGCCTCCTCGCGGCCGGAGATGATCTCGATCGGGAAGCCGATGGCCTTTTGCGCAACCGCCAGGAATTCGCGCGCATTCTTCGCCACGCGCAGCGTATTGGTGCCCACGACGCGCACCGATTCGGGCGGCATGCCCGCGAGGCGCTCGGCGAAGCGCCGCAGCGCGGCCAGCGCGCGCTCCTGCGTCTGGGCGTCGAGCCGCTTGTCGGCCCCAAGCCCGCCGCCGAGGCGCACCGTCTCCTTGATCGAGTCGAGGGGGTAGAGCTGGTCGTCGACGACGCGGCCGATCGCGAGGTGGAAGCTGTTGGAGCCGAGGTCGACCGCGGCGAGGGTGTTATATTCCATGGAACTTCCGCGCGGGCTGTTGCGTCTTATTTTCCGGGGCAGTATCGCACAGTTTCACGAGCCATCCGGCGCCGTTCGAGCGCCTTCACGAATCCGTCATGAAGCGGCGACATCATCTTGGGTAACAAGCCGAAATCCGATCCCCGTCGGGTGCCAGCCCTTCCGCACGACCACTTCCTGAACCGCGAGCTGCAGACGCTGGAGTTCAACCGGCGCGTGCTCGCGCAGGCCGAGGAACGCGCAACACCCGCGCTCGAGCGGCTGCGCTTCCTCTGCATCGTC
>CAZOIB010000411.1:0-4187 GCA_964579785.1 uncultured Lysobacter sp.
TGCGCCGTGGCGATGGCCGCCCACGGCGCCGAACCGGGCGGACGCGCGGTCGAGTACTACAACTCGATCCTGCGCCACTACTTCGTGACGGCGAACCCCCAGGAAATGGCGCTGGTCGAGGCCGGCGGCGCGGGCCCCGGCTGGTCGCGCACCGGCGGCACCTTCGGCGTCTACCCGGGCGCGGGAGATGCGGCCGGTATCGTCCCGGTCTGCCGCTTCTACGGCACCCCCGGCAGCGGCCCCAATTCGCACTTCTACACGGCCGACGCCGCGGAGTGCGCCTACGTGAAGACCACCCCGGGGTGGACCTACGAGGGCATCGCCTTCCACATCCACGTGCCGGCCGGCGGCAGCTGCCCCGACGGGACGGCTCCCGTCTACCGCACGTACAACAACGGCGCCGCGCGCAACGACTCGAACCACCGCTTCACGGTGGACGCCACGGTCTACGCCAAGGCAACCGCGGCCGGCCATGCGCTCGAAGGCGTGGCGATGTGCGCGCCGCTCGCTTCCGCCGATCGCGACGCCGACGCGGCGCGGCTGCTGCGCCAGGCGACCTTCGGCCCGCGCGAGGCCGACCTGCTGAGGGTGAAGGACATGGGAGCCGCCGCGTGGGTCGACGAGCAGCTCGCCCTGCCGGTGACCGCCTACGCGAGCTCGCCCTGGATGCCCGCCAACCGGCCGGACACCTGCGTGGACAACCGCACCCAGCCGGTGCGCCCGGACAGCTACTGCGCACGGGACAACTACACGCTCTTCCCCCTGCAGACCGAGTTCTTCCGCCATGCCGCCACGCAGGCCGACCAGTTGCGCGGGCGGGTCGCGTTCGCGCTGTCGCAGATCTTCGTGACTTCGGGCGTCGACAACAGCCGCAACTACGCGATGCGCGATTACCAGCAGATCTTCCGCGACCGCGCGTTCGGCAACTTCTATGACCTGATGGTCGCGGTGACGCTCTCGCCGGTCATGGGCGACTACCTCGACATGGCCAACAACAACAAGTCGAGCGCCACGGCCGGGACCGACCCGAACGAGAATTACGCCCGCGAGATCCTGCAGCTCTTCTCCGTGGGCACCGTCAAGCTGAACCTCGACGGCACGCCGCGCCTGGACGCCGCCGGACTTCCGCTGCCGACCTACGATCTCGCCGAGATCAAGGGCTTCTCCCGCGTCTTCACCGGCTGGACCTACCCCACCGTCGCCGGCGCCCCGTCGCGCGGGAACAACCCCCGCAACTATCTCGGCAACATGCTGGGCGTGGCGGCCAACCACGAGACCGGAACCAAGATCCTGCTCGACGGCGTCGTCGCCGCCGCCAATCTCGCGATGGACGACGACCTCGCGTTCGCGCATCGCAACATCTTCAACCACCCCAACGTCGGGCCATTCATCGTCAAGCAACTGATCCAGAAGCTGGTGACGAGCGACCCGACGCCGGCCTACGTGAGCCGGGTGGCGACCGTGTTCAACAACAACGGCGCGGGGCTGCGCGGCGACCTGCGCGCGGTCGTGCGCGCGATCCTCCTCGATCCGGAGGCGCGCGGCGCGGTGAAGATCGACCCGGCCTACGGCAAGTTGACCGAGCCGGTCGTCTACATGACGGCGGTGCTGCGCTCGCTCGGCGGGAGGACGGACGGGGTGTACCTGCGCACCGCCTCCAATACCCTCGGACAGTACGTCTTCTACCCGCCCTCGGTGTTCAACTACTACCCGCCCGACCACGTGCTCCCCGGCACGGCCCTGCTGGGCCCCGAATTCGCCATCCAGAACACGAGCACGGCCTTTGCACGCGCCAACTTCGCGACCGCCCTCGTGCTGCAGACGCAGATCGCGCCGGACAGCACGGTGTACGGCTCCACCGGCACGGCGGTGGACCTGACCGCCTACCAGTCCTTGGCGGCCGATGCCGGGGCGCTCGCAGACCGGCTCAACACCTTCCTGCTTGCCGGGCGCATGACGCCCGCCATGCGCGCGGCGATCGTCACCGCCGTCAACGCGGTTGCGGCAACCGACCCGCTCGGCCGAGCGCGGACCGCCGCCTGGCTCGTCGTCACCTCGCCGCACTTCCAAGTGGAGCGCTGACCCCATGAACCGCAATCGTCGCGACTTCCTGCTGCGCTCCGGCGCCCTCACCAGCGCCGGCCTCGTCCACCGTCTGGCACCGGTCGGGCTTGCCGGCCTCGCCGGCACGTCCGCCGCGCAGACGGCGCCGTCGGACTACAAGGCGCTCGTCTGCGTGTTCCTGTTCGGCGGGGTGGACGGCAACAATCTCGTGGTGCCGC
The DNA here is from genome assembly GCA_964579785.1 of uncultured Lysobacter sp. Lineage (GTDB taxonomy): Bacteria > Pseudomonadota > Gammaproteobacteria > Burkholderiales > Usitatibacteraceae > FEB-7. The sequence continues at coordinate 2,283 of CAZOIB010000411.1, forward strand.
TCGATGCGGCCGGTTATGCGCTCTACGCCGCCGTGCGCACCGAGAGCTCCGGCATCAACCTGCCGGAGTCGCAGCTGCTCCCGATCCAGCCGGCGGGCGGCGCCACCGCCTACGGCCTGCATCCGGGCCTCGCCGCGATCCATCCGTTATTCGAGCAGAGGAAGCTCGCGGTCCTCGCCAACGTGGGCACCCTCAACCAGCCCACCACCAAGTCGAACTACCTGGCGGTGCGTCCGCAGAACCTGTTCTCGCATTCCGACCAGCAGACGCAGTGGCAGTCATCGGTTTCCACGGGAGTGAGCAGCTCCGGCTGGGGCGGGCGCCTCGCCGATCGCCTCGCCTCCGCCAATGCCGCCTCCGGCTTTCCGGTCGTGACGACCATCGCCGGCACCAACCTCTTCATCACCGGCAATTCCGCCACGCCGCTGGCGCTTCCGTCCTCCGGCGGGCTGTCGTTGCAGGGGTTCAACAGCACGGCGGCGGCGAACGCGCGGCTGGCAGCCATGCAGGCGCTGCAGGCAGCGGACGCGGACAATGCCTACGTGAAGGGCGCGGGCGAGGTCATGACGCGCGCGCTGGCGCTGTCGGGAACGGTCAACCCGATTCTCACCGGCACGGCCTCGCAGGTCACTGTGCTGTTCCAGGGACAGAACTCGTCGATCGCCCAGCAGCTGCTCCAGGTGGCGAAGTTGATTGAGGCCAGGTCGCAGACCGGCGCCCGCCGCCAGGTGTTCTTCGTCTCGCTTGGCGGCTTCGACACCCACTCCAACGAGCTGCAGACGCTCGCGACGCTGCTCGGACAGCTGGCGCCCGCCCTCAAGTCCTTCTACGACGCGACCACGCTGCTCGGCGTGCAGGACCAGGTGACCACCTTCACGCTCTCCGATTTCGGGCGCACCTTCCAGCCGGCCTCGGGCGCGGGGACCGACCACGCCTGGGGCAACAACCACTTCATCCTCGGCGGCGCCGTGCAGGGCGGCTCGCTCTACGGCCGCTATCCCGTGCTGCAGCGCGCCGGGCCCGACGACGCGGACACCGCGGGGCGCTGGATTCCTTCGACCTCGGTGGAACAGTACGGCGCCACGCTGGCGCGCTGGTTCGGCGCCACGGAAAGCGACCTCGCGGCGATCTTTCCGAATCTCGCCCGTTTCCCCGCGGCGAACCTGGGCTTCCTCGCCTGAGGTTTGCCGCGCCCCGCCGCGCGGCGGGGTGGCGGGCGGCGTAATCCCGTAGAATGACCGCGGCGCCGCAACTCCCCGGCGCGCGCCCCCTTTTCCACGGAAACTCCGCTCCGCGCTCATGCAATCGAAGGTGGCCGTCAAGGACTTGAGGGTCGGCATGTTCGGTGCCGACCTCGACCTTCCATGGATCGACACCCCGGTCATCCGGCAGGGCTTTCTCATTGAGGACCAGCAGCAGATCCTCGAGCTGCAGCAGCATTGCGCGTACGTGGTGATCGACCGCTCGCGGTCGATGGGCGAGGAGTTCCGCCCCGACGCAGCTACGCCGCACCCGCCCCGGCCCAGGGTGGTCGCCCCGGCGCCTCCCGTTGCCCCAGCGCAGCCGGCGCCCGCAACCGGACCGGCCGGCGGCGGCTTGCGCGGCTTCCTCAAGTCCCTGCGCGACCTCTTCAAGGGTTCCGGAAGCGAGCTCCCCGCGGATCCGTCGCAGATACCGCCGGATGCGCCGCACGTGTCCCTCCTGCCTCCCAGCATCCCGGTCACCATCTACACGGACGTGCGCACCGTCGAGGAGGAAATCGCACCGGCGCGCGCGGTCTTCGACCGCAGCTCGGAAGTGCTGCGCAAGCTTGCCGACGACGTCTGGGCCGGGCACCCCGTGCAGATCGAGCGCGTCGACGAGGTGGTCGAGGAGATGGTCGAGAGCATGGTGCGCAATCCCGAT
>CAZOIB010000412.1:0-4468 GCA_964579785.1 uncultured Lysobacter sp.
GGCTCGCGCAAGGGCGCCTTTCAAACTCTCCGCATCGCGACGAAGAACCGCATCGCGAATCCACGCGACGAACTCCACCGCATAGGGTTCATTTCGCCTTGCATCGAGCTGGAACTCGTGGAGATTGTGCGTGAGCGATCCGGATCCCACGATGAGCACGCCCTGCTCCGACAGGGGCGCGAGGGCCTCGCCCAGTCGCCACGCCGACGATGCATCGAGCTCCGCGGGCATCGAGACCTGGAACGCAGGTACGTCGGCCGCCGGGTACAGGTGACGCAGGGGCACCCACGCGCCATGGTCCAGCCCGCGCCGTTCGTCGAGAGTCACCGCGAAGCCGGCAGCGGACAGCGCCTCGGCTGCGCGGCCGGCGAGCTGCGGATGACCCGGTGCCGGGTACTGGATCCGGTACAGCGCCTCGGGGAACCCGCCGAAGTCGTGGATCGTGCGCGGCAGTTCGGCGGACGACACGACGACTTCGCGTGTCGTCCAGTGCGGAGAGACCACCAGGACCGCCTTCGGCCGCGGGAGCGATTCGCCGACTTGTGCGAGGAGACGGCCGGCAACGCCCGGCTCCAGCGCCCAGGTCGGCGCACCGTGTGAAACGAAGAGGGTCGGAAGGCGGTTCATGTGCGTACTCCTGGAATTGTCCGCCGACCTAGACGCGGGCCGGGAGGAGGGACGAGTCGGGTGACGAACCCGCTTGCCGCCGGACACTGTAGGCGCCATCGCCGAGCAGGTACACGATCACCGTCAGCACGACCAGCACGGCGGAGAATTCCCAGCCGCCATTGGCGTTGCTGAAGAGCCAACCGTTGGGCAGGTGCACGAGGCCGGCGCCGATCTGCACGGGAAGCGTCATCGCGGCGAACCAGCGCGAATGGAATCCCACGATCAGGGCGATGCCGGCGATCACTTCCAGTGGCGCGACGATGTAAGCGGTCCAGCCGGGGAAGCCCACCGAGGCGAAGAAGCCCGCGGTGCCGGGGAGCGTGAAGACGAGGAACTTGAGCAGTCCGTGGGCGAGTAGGACGCCGCCGAGGGCTAGGCGGGCCAGAAGTGTTGCGGAGTTGAGGCGGGTCGAAGCATTCATGGTGGTCCTTTCCATTGTGTTGGGTTGTTCTGCCGCCCTTTCGGGGCGTGGCAGCGAGTTTGCTGCCGTGGAAAGGACTGTAACGGCGATACAGTCGCCGATAAACAGGGCACAATTGGATTAATTGTCTCTAAAATAGGAACAATGGACAAATTCCTGGAGATGCGGACCTTTGCCGCGGTGGTCGATGCCGGCAGCTTCGTGAAGGCGGCCGAAACGCTGGGCGCCTCCAAGGCTGCGGTATCGCGCTACGTGAGCGAGCTCGAAGGTCGCCTGGGCGTGAGGCTCCTGCACCGCACGACCAGGAAGCTCTCTCTCACCGAAGAAGGCCAAGTCTTCCACGCGCGTTGCCGCGACCTGCTGGCGGGAGTCGAGGACGCCGAGGCCGAGGTGAGTTCGCGAACTGTTGCGGCACGCGGGCTGGTGAAGGTGAGCGCGCCGGTCACGTTCGGCGTCCGGCACCTGGCGCCTCTCTGGGGCGAGTTCCGCGCCCTCCATCCCCGGGTGCTGCTCGATGTCACCCTTGCCGATCGCGTGGTCGACCTCGTCGAGGAGGGCTACGACCTCGCGATCCGGATCGCCACCCTGCCGAGTTCGACCCTGGTGAGCAGGAAGCTCGCGATGACTCGCATGGTCCTGTGCGCCTCGCCCGGCTACTTGAAGGAGCACGGCGCGCCCGTGCACCCCGCGGACCTCGCACACCACGCGGTGATCGCCTACAGCTATTGGTCCACGGGTGACGACTGGCAATTCTCGGGACCTGCAGGGGACGTGACCGTGACCACCCGCCCCTGCATGCACACCAATAGCGGCGATACCTGCCGTGCGATGGCGCTCGCCGACCAGGGCGTGATCCTGCAGCCGACCTTCATGGTGGGCGAGGATCTGGCGTCCGGAGCGCTGGTGGAACTGCTGCCGGAGTTCCGCTCGCTGGAACTCGGGATCTACGCGGTGTACCCGACGCGCAAGCACGTGCCGCAGAAGGTGCGCGTGCTCGTCGAGTTCCTTGCCGACGCTTTCCGGGAGACGCGCTTCGCCTGGTAAGGTCTTGCCGGCTCGCGGCCGCCCGGTGACGGGCGCACCGCTTTCCCGGTACAGTGCCCTCGCGGCGCCTGCCGCCCGCGCATCCGGGAGATCGTCATGGAGGCCCTGAAGACGTCGTCCGACGTCCTGTTCATCCTGCTCGGCGCCATCATGGTGCTCGCCATGCACGCCGGCTTCGCCTTCCTCGAGCTGGGAACGGTGCGGCGCAAGAACCAGGTCAACGCGCTGATGAAGATCCTGGTCGACTTCTCCGTCTCCACGATCGCCTACTTCTTCATCGGCTACACCGTGGCCTACGGGGTGAACTTCTACGCCGGCGCGGAAAGCCTCGCCGCGAAGAGCGGCTACGAGCTGGTGAAGTTCTTCTTCCTGCTCACGTTCGCGGCGGCGATCCCGGCGATCGTCTCGGGCGGCATCGCGGAGCGCGCGCGGTTCAACCCGCAGATCATGGCGACCTTCCTGCTGGTGGGTTTCCTCTACCCCTTCTTCGAGGGGATCGCCTGGAACCAGGCGTACGGATTCCAGGCGGCGTTGAAGAGCGCCTTCGGCGCCGAGTTCCACGACTTCGCCGGCTCGGTGGTCGTGCACGCGATGGGCGGATGGGTTGCGCTCGCCGCGGTGCTGTTGCTCGGAGCGCGGCACGGCCGCTACACGCGCGACGGTCGCGTGGTGGCCTTCCCGCCGTCGAGCATCCCCTTCCTCGCGCTGGGCGCCTGGGTGCTCTCGGTGGGCTGGTTCGGATTCAACGTGATGAGCGCGCAGACGATAGACAAGATCACGGGGCTGGTCGCCGCCAACTCGCTCATGGCGATGGCCGGTGGAACCCTCGCGGGGCTGGTGGTGGGACGCAACGACCCGGGCTTCGTGCACAACGGACCGCTCGCGGGCCTGGTGGCGGTGTGCGCGGGCTCCGACGTCATGCATCCATTGGGCGCTCTCGCTACCGGCGCGGTCGCCGGCGGCCTCTTCGTCGTCATGTTCAACGCCACGCAGAACCGCCTGAAGATCGACGACGTGCTGGGCGTGTGGCCCCTGCACGGGCTGTGCGGCGCCTGGGGCGGCATCGCCTGCGGCATCTTCGGTACCAAGGCGCTGGGTGGCCTGGGCGGTGTCTCCTTCGCAAGCCAGCTGGCCGGAACGGCGCTGGGCGTGGTCATCGCGCTGGCTGGCGGCTTTGCGATCTACGGCGCGCTGCGCCTGACGGCGGGCATCCGGCTCGAGCCCGAAGAGGAATTCGAGGGCGCCGATCTCGCGATCCACAGGATCTCGGCCACGCCGGAACGCGGCGAGCGCGAGGACCGTGCATGAGCATGAGGAGTCCGATCCTGTTCGCCATCCTGTCCGCGCTTTGCGCGGCCAGCGCTGTCGCGGAAGTCTGCATCGAGCGCAAGAACGTGCGCAACGGCACCGTCGACGTGCCGGTCGAGGTGGCGATCCCCGACGGCAAAGGCCCGTTCCCCGCGGTGCTCTACGTGCATGCCCGCCGCGGCTACGAGGACCCCGACCGCGCGCATATCCGTACCCTGGCCGAGCAGGGCTTTCTCGTCGTCGCCCCGGACTGGCAGTCGGGACGCTTCATCGAGCGCTGGCCCAAGGCCCACGACGCGGAGACGGAAGGCGACGTCGAGGCTGCGCTCGACCTTTTGCTCGCGCGTCCGGAAGCCTGCAAGGGTCCGGCCGGCATCGTCGGCTATTCGCGCGGCGGCTATTACGCGATCCGGCTTGCTGCGAAACGTCCCGGCGACGTGGCCGCCGTCGCCGCGTACGCGGGCCATATGCAGAATCCGAATGCGCCCGAAGGCGACCAGTTGTTCTCCGTCGCGCCGGAAGTCCTCCAGGTGAAGGCGCCGCTGCTCTTCCTCGTCGGCGACCAGGACTTCGAGCTGCGCCGCATGAACATCGGGCGCGCGTTCTACTCCCTCTACGAACGCGGCGTGCCTGTGGAACTGCAGACCTATCCCATGGCGCGGCGGGCGTTCGACTTTCGCGCCGATGCCACGCCGGAGGAGAAAGTCGCGGCCAAACATGCGCGCGAACGCGTGAAGGGGTGGCTCTCGCGCTGGGTGTGCCCCGCAAAGGCTCGTTGACCCGAATCAACCCGCTTCCGGGGGCGGGCTCGACAATGGCTGGAGGAGCTTTCCAGCAGTGAATGGCCAATTCGACGTTTCCCTTGCCTACCTGACGAGCCTCGCCATCGGCCTGCTGATCGGGCTGGAGCGCGAGCGCCACAAGGAGTCCAAGGCGGGCGTGCGCACCTTCGCGCTCATCGCCATGCTCGGCACGCTCTGCGCCATGCTGGGCGAGCAGACCGCCTCGCCCTGGCTGGTCGTCGCG
>CAZOIB010000413.1:0-20150 GCA_964579785.1 uncultured Lysobacter sp.
TCAGCAGTCCTGCCCGGAGTAGCTCAGGTTGAAGCTCTTGTTGATGAGCGGGAAGTCGGGAACGATGTTGCCGATCACCGCGTGCTCGATGAGCGGCCAGTTCTGCCACGAGGGATCGTGCGCGTGGCAGCGCCGGATCCGGCCGCCCTCGCCCGCCTCGAGCGCGACGAGAACCTCGCCGCGCCAGCCCTCGACCCAGCCGACGCCGAACGCGCCCGGCCTGGGTGTCGGGAGCTCGACCCGCAGCTCTCCTTCGGGAGCCCCCATGGCGATGGCGCGCGTCAGGCGCAGCGATTCGAGCAGCTCGTCGAAGCGCAGGTTCACGCGCGCGGCGACGTCGCCGGCGGACTGGCCGGCCTTCCGTACGGCGAACTCGCCGTAGGGAGCGGCCGGAAAGTCCACGCGCAGGTCGGCGGCCTGCCCGCTCGCCCGACCCGCCAGTCCCGTGAGGCCGAGCTTGCGCGCGAGATCGGGGGTGACGCGTCCGGTGGTGAGGAAGCGGTCCTGCAGCCCGGCATGCTCGTCGAAGATGACGCGCAGCTCCTGCACCTCTCCCTCGATCGCATGCGCCTGGCTCACCATGCGCTCGGCCTGCGTGGCGGTGAATCCGGCGGCAACGCCGCCCGGCACCACGAGATCCATGAGCAGGCGGTGGCCGAAGACCTCGCCGCTGACGCGCAGCCAGTCCTCCTTGAGGCGCATGAACTGCGCCAGCGCGAAGGCGAGCGCCGCATCGTTGCCCAGGGCGCCCAGGTCGCCGAGGTGGTTCGCGACGCGTTCCCGCTCGAGGGCGAGGGCGCGGATCCAGCGCGCGCGCGGCGGCGGCACCGCGCCCAGCAGCGACTCGGCGGCCTGCGCGTAGGCCCAGGCATAGGCGACCGTCGAGTCTCCGGAGACGCGGCCCGCGAGCCGGTAGCCCTCGGCGACGCCGAACGACTCGAAGCGCTTGTCGATGCCCTTGTGCACGTAGCCCAGCCGCTCCTCCAGGCGCAGGACTTTTTCGCCGACAATGGAGAAGCGGAAGTGGCCGGGCTCGATGATGCCGGCGTGGATGGGCCCGACGGGGATCTCGTGCACGCCGTCGCCCTCCACGCGCACGAAGGCGTAGTCGGTGAGGGCGTTGGCGGGGAGCGGCCCCGGATCGAAGTCGCGGCGCAGCGGGAAGGATTGCTCCGGCCAGGCGCCGTGGCGCAGCCAGGGCCGCGTGTCCGCCGCCCCTGAGGCGCCGATGCCCAGCAGGTCGAAGAGCGCGCGCTGCATGCGTCCGGCCGCCGGGAAGAGCCCGGAGAGATCGGGATAGGAGGGGGCGGAATCCTGCACCAGGAGTTCCACGACGGCGAGCCCGGCCTTCACCGCGTAGGCCGCGTACACCGAATACTCGTCCTCGTCCTCGGCGAGATCGCGATGGTCGGCGCCCCACAGCGCCACGAGTCGGCCGCCGCCCTCGCGCACCAGCCGAGCGGCCTCGGTCCACTGCCATTCCCCCACGGAGGCGAGCGCGGCCGGCGCGTCGCCTGGCAGCGTCTTCCATTGCAGATTCAGGCCGGGAATCTTCATGGATTTCAGCCCAGCAATTTGGCCGCCTCGGCGTACCACGCGGCGAGGTAGGGGGGAATGTAGAGCCCGAGCATCAGCCCCAGCCCGAGATGCACGAACACGGGCACGAGCGCGGGCTGGTGCGCGAGCGGCAACATGTGCGTGTCGCCGAACACCATTGGCTGCACGCGGCTGAACACCGCCGCGAAGGCCACGCCGAGGGCCAGCAGCAGGAAGGGCGTGGCCCAGGGGTGCTCGCGCATGGCGGTGGTGAGGATGAGGAATTCGCTCGCGAACACGCCGAACGGCGGCATGCCGAGGATGGCGAGGGTGCCGATCATGAGCCCCCAGCCCACCGTGGGGCTCACCTTCATGAGGCCGCGGATGTCCTCCATCACCTGCGTCCCGGCCTTCTGCGCGGCGTGTCCCACGGCGAAGAAGATGGCGCTCTTCACCAGCGAATGCACTGTCATGTGCAGCAGCCCCGCAAAGTTGGCGATCGGCCCGCCCATGCCGAAGGCGAAGGTGACGAGCCCCATGTGCTCGATCGACGAGTAGGCGAACATGCGCTTCACGTCGCGCTGGCGCGACAGGAAGAACGCCGCCACGACCACCGACAGCAGGCCGAAGCCCATCATCATGTTGCCGGCAAAGCGCGATTCCAGCGCGCCGTCGGTGAGCACCTTGCAGCGCACGACGCTGTAGAGCGCCACGTTGAGGAGCAGCCCCGAGAGCACCGCGGAGATCGGCGTAGGGCCTTCGGCATGCGCGTCCGGCAACCAGTTGTGCAGCGGCACCAGGCCGATCTTCGTGCCGTAGCCCACCAGCAGGAAGACGAAGGCGAGCGACATGATCGCGGGCTCGAGGTCCCCCTTGACGCCGTTCAGGTAGGTCCAGAGGAGGGCGTTGCCCTCCGCGCCCAGCACGCGCTCCGCGGCGAAGTAGAGGAGGATCGTGCCGAACAGCGCCTGCGCGATGCCCACGCCGCAGAGGATGAAGTACTTCCACGCCGCCTCCAGGCTCGCCGCCGTGCGGTAGACCGACACCAGCAGCACGGTCGCAAGCGTTGCGGCCTCCATCGCCACCCAGAGGATGCCCATGTTGTTGGTGGTGAGCGCCAGCAGCATCGTGAACATGAAGGCCTGGTACATGCTGTGGTACAGGCGCAGCCGCGGCCCCGTCATCTTGCCCTTCTCGCGCTCGATGCGCATGTAGGGCCGCGAGAAGAGCGCGGTGGTGAAGCCCACGAACGCGGTGAGTGCGACGAGGAAGACGTTCAGCGCATCGACGAAGAACTGCTCCTGCCACGCGGTGATCGGCCCGCCGGAGATGACCACCGCGGTGAGCCACGCGGAGGCGAGGAAGGTGGCGCAGCTGAAGGCCGCGTTCACTTCCGGCGCGAAGTCGCGGTCGCCGAGCAGCCACAGGAACGGGCCGCCGGCGAGCGGGATGACGAGGAGGACGAAGAAGGCTTCCACTAGTCTTCTTTGAGTGACTCGAGGTGATGGATGTCGAGCGAGTCGAACTGCTCGCGGATCTGGAACATGAACACGCCGAGGATGACCATGCCGACCAGAACGTCGAGGGCGATGCCGAGCTCCACCACCATCGGCATGCCGTAGGTGGCGCTGGTGGCGGCGAAGAAGAGCCCGTTCTCCATGGCCAGGAAGCCGATCACCTGCGGCACCGCCTTGGAGCGGGTGATCATCATGAGGAAGGACATGAGCACGCAGGCGAGCGCGATGCCGAGCGTGCCGCGCGCGATCGACTGCGAGAACTGCGAGATCGGCAGCGCCAGGTTGAACGCGAAGACCACCAGCACGATCCCCACCAGCATCATGGTCGGGATGTTGATGAGGGTCTCGATGTCCCACTTGACGTTCAGCTGCCGGATGAGGCGGTGCAGGATCAGCGGCAGGACCACGACCTTGAGCACGAAGGTGATCCCGGCCGACCAGTAGAGATGGTGCTGGCCGGTCGCCCAGGCGACCGTCACGGTGGACCCCACGAGCGCCAGCCCCTGCAGCGAGAACAGGTTGATGAGCGTGACGATGCGGCGCTGCGCTAGCATCGCGAAGGCGATGAGCAGCAGCACGCTCGCGAAGAGGTTGATGACCTGGCCGGCGAGGGGTGACATGGCGCTGCCCTAGGCTCCCAGGAGTAGGTGCACGAGGATCGCCAGCACGCCCAGCAGGAAGGCGGTGGCGAGGAATTCCGGGACGCGGAAGATGCGCATCTTGGCGAGGATCGTCTCGATCACGGCCAGCGCGAAGCCGCCGATCGCGAGCTTCACCGCGAGGACCGGCAGGGCCCAGAGGAGCGCGACGTGGTCGTTCGCCTCCGCGATGCCCCACGGGAAGAAGATCGCGAGGCCCGCGCACGAGTAGGCGAAGAGCTTCAGGCTCGCCGCCCATTCGACGAGTGCCAGGTGGCGCCCGGAGTACTCGAGGATCAACGCCTCGTGGATCATGGTGAGCTCGAGGTGGGTGGCCGGATTGTCGACCGGCACGCGCGCGTTCTCGGCGAGCGACACCATGGTGAAGGCGACCCCGGCGAAGGCGAGGCTGGGCAGGATCGCGAACTCGCGGTGCGCCAGCGTGGATACGGTGCTCGCGAGCGAGGTCGTGCTGGAGATGAGGGAGGCGGTGAAGAGCACCATCAGGAATGCGGGCTCGGCCAGGAAGCCCACCAGCATCTCGCGCCTCGCCCCCATCGTGCCGAACGAGGTGCCGATGTCCATCGCCGCGAGCGAGATGAAGAGCCGCGCGATGCCGAAGAGCCCCACCAGCGCGATCGCATCGGCCGCCGGCGCGAGCGGCAGGTTGGTCGACAGGGTCGGGATGATCATCGCCGCGAGCAGCATGCAGCCGAACACGATGTACGGCGTGACGCGGAAGATGGGGGAAGCATCGTGCGCGACGACCGACTCTTTCCAGAACAGCTTGTGCAGCGTGCGGAAGGGCAGCGCGAGCGGCGGCGCGCGGCGGTTCTGCAGCCAGGCGCGGCACTGGTTCACCCAGCCCGTGAGCAGCGGCGCGCCGGCGAGCGCCACGGCCATGGCGAGGAGCTGGGCGAGGATGCCTTCGAGGTTCATGCCTGGGTGAGGAGGAGCAGCGTCACGAGGGTGAGGAAGCTGTAGAGCAGGTAGATCGAGATGCGGCCGCGCTGCAGCATCCCCACCCAGCGCGAGATCGTCTCGATGAGGGTGGCGATGCGCACGTAGACCCAGCTCCACAGCGGGTCCTCGACGACGACGCGGTAGCGCGGGGCGGTGTCGAACGGGGTCGGCAGTTCCCGCGTCAGGCGGTAGAACGGCTCGAAGATCTGGCGGATGGGCTGGCCGAAGCCTTCGGCGGTGTCCTGCATGCGCGCCGTCTGCAGCGGGAAGCCGCAGTCCCAGGGTGCGGCGCGGCGCACGCGCCCGTGGTAGAAGCGGCGCACGAACACGAAGGTGAGGGCCACCACCGCGGCCGTGACCAGCAGGAAAAGGAGGGGACTGTAGGAGGCGCGCTCGGCGGAGACGGGTGCCAAGATCAGCCAGTCGCCGGCGCGCCCGCTCTGCGCGAGCCCGCGGCCGACGAGCATGTTGGTGATGGGATCGATGACCTCGATCACCGCCACCGGGAAGACGCCCAGCAGCACGCAGCCGGCGGTGAGCCAGGCGAGCCCCAGGCGCTCCAGGCCGCCTGCGTCATGCGCCTCCCGGAGTTTCTCCTCGCGCGGCCGGCCGAGGAAGATCACGCCGAAGAACTTCACCATGACATAGCCCGCGAGGGCGGCCACGAGCACCACGCCCGCGGCGAACACCGGCACCAGCATGCGCAGGTACGGGTTGGGCAGTCCCCCGGTGAAGAGGAAGCCCTGCAGGAGTAGCCATTCGGAGACGAATCCGTTCGACGGCGGCAGGCCCGCGCTCGCGATCACGCCGACCAGCATCGTCCAGGCGACCCAAGGCATGTAGCGCATGAGGCCGCCCAGCTTCCCGAGGTTCCTCTCCTGCGTGGCGTGCAGGACCGAGCCGGTGCCGAGGAAGAGCAGGCTCTTGAAGATCGCGTGGTTCAGGCAGTGGTAGAGGGAGGCGACGAGCGCCAGCGCGGCGAGCGACTGCATCCGGTACGCGGCGAAGATGATCGCGAGTCCCAGCCCCACCACGATGAGGCCGATGTTCTCGATGGACGAGTAGGCGAGGAGCCGCTTCATGTCCGCCTGCGCGGCTGCGAAGACCACTCCGAAGAGCGCCGTCGCGAGCCCGAGGGAGAGGGCGACCACGCCCCACCACCAGATCGGGGATCCGAGGAGGTCGAAGTTCACGCGCACCAGGCCGTAGATGGCGGTCTTGAGCATCACGCCGCTCATCAGTGCGGACACGGGCGAGGGGGCGGCGGGGTGCGCCTCGGGAAGCCAGACGTGCAGGGGCAGTATCCCCGCCTTGGCACCGAAGCCGAAGAGCGCCAGCAGGAACGCGCACGAGGCCCAGAAGGGCGACAGCGTCTGCGCGCGCATGTTGGCGAAGGTGTAGTCGCCGGTATTGGCCTGCAGCACGCCGAAGCAGAGCAGGATCGCGATGGCGCCGATGTGCGCGACGAGCAGGTAGAGGTAGCCGGCGCGGCGGATCTCGGCGATGCGGTGGTTGGTGGTGACGAGGAAGAACGAGGAGAGCGCCATCATCTCCCACGTGACCATGAAGGCGTAGGCATCGTCGGCGAGCAGCACCAGCGCCATGCTGGCGAGGAAGAAGTGGTAGTGCAGGCACAGCAGCCCCGGGGCGGTTCCCTCGCCCTGGCGGAAGTAGCCCCCGGCGAAGACCGAGATGCCCGCGCTCGCCAGTCCCAGCAGCGCCAGGAAGAACGCGGAGAGCGCGTCCAGGCGCAGGTGGAACGGCAGGTCGGGAAGCCCGATCGCGAGGATCGCGGTCTGCGGTGCGCCGGGCACGGCGGTGAGCCCGATGCCGGCGAGCGCCACGCTCAGCAGCGCCGAAAGCGGGAAGAGCACCCGCGCGACCAGGTTCAGGTTGTGCAGCGCCGCCACCCCGAGGCAGCCGATCGCGAACCAGGCGAGCACCACCAGCATGGCCCCGTCGATCGCAAGCAGCTGCGGGAATTGCCCCATCACGTTGCTATCGCGTGGCCGGCCGAGGTGTCACGCGGTCTCCACGGGTACGTCCAGGTAGTAGCCGGCGCCGCGCTCCGTGCGGATGAGCACCGGTTCGTTGGGCTTTTCCTCGATCTTGCGGCGCAGCCTCAGGATCTGCACGTCGATCGAGCGGTCGTAGATGTCGTCGTGCAGGCGGCTCGACTCGAGCAGCGCGTCGCGGGAGAGGACGCGCTGCGGGGCGCGCAGGAAGGCCACCAGGAGCGCGTACTCGCTGTTGGTGACTTCCACGGCGCGGCCGTCGGGCGACTTGAGCCGGCGCAGCCCCGTGTTGAGCTCCCAGCCCGCGAAGCGGTAGGCGCGCACCATTTCCGTGCGGCGCGCCGCGCGCTTCGTCTCCGTGCGGCGCAGCACGGCATGGATGCGAGCGAGGAGCTCGCGCTGGCTGAACGGCTTGGTCACGTAGTCGTCGGCGCCCATGTCGAGGCCGCGCACGCGGTCGGCCTCGTCCTTGCGGCCGGTGAGCATGATGATCGGCAGGTCGAGCTTCTCGCGCAGCCGGCGGGCGATGGCGAAGCCGTCCTCGCCGGGAAGCTGCAGGTCCAGCACCACGAGGTCGATGATGTGCGCGCCCAGCACCTGGTCCATCTCCGCGCCCGAGGCGGCGGTGGAGACGTCGAGGTCGTGCTGGACGAGGTAGTCGCGTACCAGCTCGCAGATGGTGGGGTCGTCGTCGACGACGAGGATGTGCGCTTCCAAGGTCGGGCTGGTCGGGGGGGGGGGTCGGGTCGGTTGCCGGCCATTTTACGCCGGGAGCCCGTAGAATCGCCCGCACGAGGCGCGATACCCTTGAAAACCACCACCGAACAGTCCAGTTCCCCGCGGCAGGGGCCGGCGATGTCCACGCGCCAGGCGGCGCTGTTGCTGGCGTTCGGTGTCGCCTACCTGGCGCTCGCGGCCTTCTCCGCCGCGCTGCCCCTCGAGGCGCAGTTCCCGCCCGACATCTGGCTCGCGGACGGCCTGGCCCTGGGTGCCCTGCTCGTCGCGCCGGCGGCGCGCTGGGTGGCGCTCGCGGGGTTCGCGTTCATCGCAACCTTTGCCGTCGGGCTACAGGCGGGCGCCACGCTCGAGACGGCCACCCTCACCGGCCTCGTCAATGCGATCGAGCCGGTGCTGGTGGCCACGGGCCTGCTGCGGCTCGCGCGCGGGCGCGTGCACATCGGCACGCTGCCGGGCATGACCGCCTTCCTGGTGAACCTCGTGCCGCTGCTCGCCGTGGTGTCGCTGGTCGAGGCGTCCGCGGCCTGGCTGCGCTTCGGGGGCGACTTCCGCTCGCAGTGGACGAGCGCCTACGTCTCCGACTTCCTCAGCCTGATCATCGTCGCCCCGCTGGTCCTCGCGTGGAGCCGCGGCAGCTGGAGCGAGGCCGTGGAGCCCTTCCGCGACCGCGTCGCGGAAATGGTGGTGCTCTTCGCCGGCCTCGGCATCGCCACGCACCTCGTGTTCCGCATGAGCCCCGATGCGGCAGGCTTCATCCCGCCGCTCGCCTACCTGTGCTCGCCCTTCCTCATCTGGGCGGCGCTGCGCTTCGGGCTGCGCGCCTCGACGCTCGCCATCGTCGCCTTCGGCCTCATCTGCTACTGGCACACGGCGCAGGGCCGGGGGCCGTTCGCCTTCGCGGGCACCGACTGGAGGTCCCTCCTCTACCTGCAGGGCTACCTCGCGACCATCGTGGTGACGACACTCTTCGCCGCCGCCCTGCTCGCGGAACGCGAGGCGGCCGCGCAGACGACCGAAGCCTGGCGCCGGCGCCACAAGGCGGCCATCGAGGCGAGCGGCAACCTCCTCTACGAGCTCGACCCCGCGAACGGGCAGATGATCTGGGACGGCGACACGCGCGTGGTGCTGGGCCTCGCGCACGAGGAGATCGCGACCATGGAGCAGTGCATGGCGCGCGTGCATGCGGATGACCTCGCCAGGGTGCAGGGCATCCAGGGCGACCTCCTGTCGGGGAAGGCCCCGCATGTCGCGGTCGAGTTCCGCTGGCAGCGCGGCGACGGCGACTGGATCACCGTCGGCGTGAACGGCTACGAGATCGACGACCCCATCCGCCGCCGGGTGGGCCGGCGCATCGTCATCGGCTTCGTGCAGGACGTCTCCGAGCGGGTGCGCGCCGAGGCGGAGCGCCACGCGCTGGCCGCGCAGCTGAAGCAGGCCGAGAAGATGGAGGCGGTCGGGCGCCTGGCCGGCGGCATCGCGCACGACTTCAACAACATCCTCGGCGCGATCCTCGGCTACGGCGAGCTCGCGCAGGCGCGCGCCGCGGCCGACCCGGAGCTCAAGCGCTACGTGGACACGATGGTGGGTGCCGGAAACCGCGCCAAGGCGCTGGTCTCGCAGATCCTCGCCTACAGCCGGGCCGACAGCGGCATCCGCGAGCCCGTGGCGATGGGGGCGTTGCTCACCGAGGTCTGCGAGCTCCTGAAAGGCTCCAAGCCGGCCGGCGTCGAGGTGCGCCTGGCACTCCCGCGGGAGAATGCCATGGTCACCGGAGACCCGACCCGCCTGCACCAGCTGGCGATGAACCTCGCCTCGAACGCCGTGCAGGCGATGGCGGGCGGAGGCGTGCTGGACATGGCGCTCACGCTGCGCACGCTCGCTTCCCCGATCCGCACGCGCCTGGCCGAGGTGGCGCCGGGCGAGTACGTCGTCCTGGAAGTGAAGGACACCGGCGAGGGCATCCCGGCGGAGGTGATGGACCGCATCTTCGAGCCGTTCTTCACCACCAAGCCGGCCGGGCGCGGGACGGGACTGGGGCTGGCGCTGGTGCATTCCGTCACCCGGGACCACGGCGGCGCCATCGATGTGGCGAGCGAGATCGGCCGCGGCACCACGTTCACCATCTGGCTGCCGCGGCTGCACGGCGCGGAACCGGCGGAGGCGCCGGCGCAGGGGGGCAGCAACGGGCGCGGCCAGATCATCCTCGCGGTCGACGACGAGCCGGAGGTGCTCGCCGCCCTCGAGGAGATGCTCGCGAATCAAGGCTACGAGCCGGCGGGCTACACCGACAGCCGGAAGGCGCTCGAAGCCTTCCGCGCCGACCCGCGGCGCTACGAGGCGGTGATCAGCGACGAGAGGATGCCGGGGCTCAACGGCACCGAGCTCGCCGTCGAGCTGCGGCGGCTGAAGCCCGGCGTCCCGATCGTCATCGCCACCGGCTATGGCGGCGAGGGGTTCGAGGCGCGCGCGAAGGAGGCGGGGGTGAACCAGATCCTGCGCAAGCCCTACCGCATGCAGGACGTGGCCGAGGCGCTGGGCCCCTTCTTTACTTGACGATTTCCACGTGGTCGCGAAGCGCCGTCACTTCACGATTTCCAGATGGTCCAGCCCCGAGCCCAGGTCGCGGTTCTTCGCGTTCTTGCTCTCGAGCTTGATCTTCAGGCGCAGGTCGTTGACGGAGTCGGCGTTGCGCAGCGCGTCCTCGTAGCTGATGAGGTCGGCCTCGAAGAGGTCGAAGAGCGCCTGGTCGTAGGTCTGCATGCCCAGCTCGCGCGAGCGCGCCATGAGGCTCTTCATCTCGTGCACCTCGCCCTTGAAGATCAGGTCGGCCATGAGCGGGGAGTTGAGCATGATCTCGATGGCGGCCACGCGCCCCTTCTCGCCCTTCTTGGGGATCAGGCGCTGCGAGATGATGGCCTTGAGGTTGAGCGACAGGTCCATCAGCAGCTGCGCGCGCCTCTCCTCGGGGAAGAAGTTGATGATCCGGTCCAGCGCCTGGTTGGTGGAGTTGGCGTGCAGCGTGGTCATGCACAGGTGGCCCGTCTCCGCGAAGGCGACGCCGTGCTCCATGGTCTCGCGCTCGCGCGTCTCGCCGATCAGGATCACGTCGGGTGCCTGGCGCAGCGTGTTCTTGAGCGCCGAGAACCAGTTGTCGGTGTCCACCCCCACCTCGCGCTGCGTGACGATGCAGTTGCGGTGCTCGTGCACGTACTCGACCGGGTCCTCGATGGTGATGATGTGGCCGTAGCTGTTCTCGTTCCTGTGCCCGATCATCGCGGCGAGCGAGGTCGACTTGCCCGAGCCCGTGCCGCCCACGAAGATGACGAGGCCGCGCTTGGTCATGGCCACGTCCTTCAGCACCGGCGGCAGGCCCAGGTCGTCGAACTTCGGGATCGAGGTGGTGATGGTGCGCAGCACCATGCCGACGCGGCCCTGCTGCACGAAGGCGTTCACGCGGAAGCGGCCGATGCCCGAGGGGCTGATGGCGAAGTTGCACTCGTTGGTCGCCTCGAACTCGGCCGCCTGCTTGTCGGTCATGATCGAGCGCGAAAGCTCCTGCGTGTGCATCGGCGACAGGCTCTGCTGGGAGACCGGCGTGACCTTGCCGTCGACCTTCATCGCCGGGGGGAAGCCGGCGGTGATGAAGAGGTCCGAGCCCTTGCGCGACAGGAGCGCCCGCAGCAGGTCGTGCATGAACTTCAGTGACTGTTCGCGTTCCATGGGGCCTCCCGGCGTTCAGCCGATGAATGCGTCCTTGTTGGCGGCTTTCGCGCGCGCCTCGGGTATCGAGATGATGTTGCGCTTCACCAGGTCCTGCAGGTTCTGGTCCAGCGTCTGCATGCCCAGCGCCCCGCCGGTCTGGATCGCGGAGTACATCTGCGCCACCTTCGCCTCGCGGATCAGGTTGCGGATGGCGGGGGTGCCGACCATGATCTCGTGCGCCGCCGCGCGCCCGCTGCCGTCCTTGGTCTTGCAGAGCGTCTGCGAGATGACCGCGCGCAGCGATTCGGAAAGCATCGCCCGGATCATCTCCTTTTCCGCGGCGGGGAACACGTCGATGATCCGGTCCACGGTCTTCGCGGCCGACGAGGTGTGCAGCGTGCCGAACACGAGGTGGCCCGTCTCGGCCGCGGTCATGGCGAGCCGGATGGTCTCGAGGTCGCGCATCTCGCCCACCAGGATGATGTCCGGGTCCTCGCGCAGCGCGCTGCGCAGCGCATTGGCGAACGACAGCGTGTGCGGGCCGACTTCGCGCTGGTTGATGAGGCACTTCTTGGCCTCGTGCACGAACTCGATCGGGTCCTCGACGGTGAGGATGTGGCCGTATTCGTTCTCGTTCACGTCGTTGACCATCGCGGCGAGCGTGGTCGACTTCCCCGAGCCCGTCGGCCCGGTCACCAGCACCATGCCGCGCGGGTACTTGGCGATCTCGGAGAAGATCTTGGGCGCCTTCAGCTCCTCGAGCGTGAGCACCTTGGAGGGAATCGTCCGGAACACGGCGCCGGCGCCGCGGTTCTGGTTGAACGCATTGACGCGGAAGCGCGCCAGGTTGGGGATCTCGAAGGAAAAGTCGACCTCCAGCGTTTCCTCGTATACCTTGCGCTGGCCGTCGTTCATGATGTCGTAGACCATCCCGTGCACGTCCTTGTGCTCCAGCGCCGGCACGTTGATGCGGCGCACGTCGCCGTGCACGCGGATCATGGGCGGCAGGCCCGCGGAGAGGTGCAGGTCGGAGGCCTTGTTCTTCACGGAGAATGCGAGCAGTTCGGCGATGTCCATCGGGTGCGTTCTCTCGGCGGTTGGAGGGGGTCGACGCGGGGAAGGGTGCCTTGCGGCCAGAGTAAAATGTGCGTCTCGACCGGATCGATTATGTCTCCAATCGCGCAAAACCTGCAACAACTGCAAAGCCGCATTTCCGAAGCGTTACAAGGGGATAGGCGCGCCGTGACGCTGGTGGCCGTGTCCAAGACGCATGGCCCGGAGAGGGTGCGCGAGGCGTATGCCGCCGGCCAGCGCGATTTCGGCGAGAACTACGTGCAGGAGGCTATCGCCAAGATCGCCGCGCTCGCCGACCTGGCGGCCGTCTGGCACTTCATCGGGGGGCTACAGTCGAACAAGGCTCGCGACGTCGCCGGGAACTTCGACTGGGTGCACGGCGTGGACCGCGCCAAGATCGCGACCCTTCTTTCGCGCCACCGCCCCGCCGGACGGGCGCCGCTGCAGGTGTGCGTGCAGGTGAACATCAGCGAGGAGGCGACGAAGGGTGGGGTGAAACCGGGCGAGGCGCTGGCCCTGGCCCGGCACGTGGCTGCGCTCCCGGGGCTGCGTTTCCGCGGCCTCATGGGCATGGCGAGCCCCTCGGGGGACGAGGCGAAGCTGCGCGCGGAGTTCGCGTTGCTGCGCCGCGAGCTGGAGGCGATACGCGCCTCCGGCCTTGCGGGCGACACGCTCTCCATGGGAATGTCGCACGACTACGCCGCGGCCCTGGCCGAAGGTGCGACCATGCTGCGCATCGGCACGGCGATATTCGGCGTGCGCGAGGCGCACGCCTGGCGCGGTGCCGGGGATACGGAGGCGGTGGGATGAAAGTCACGTTCGTCGGCGGCGGCAACATGGGGGCGGCCATCATCGGCGGGCTGGTCGGGCGCGGCTTTGCCGCCGGCGACCTGACCGTCATCGAGCCGGGTGCGGCTGCGCGCGAAGCGCTTGCGGCCCGCTTCGGCGTCGCGGTGCGCGAATCCCCGGGACGGGACCTTCCCCCCGCCGATGCGCTCGTCCTCGCGGTGAAGCCGCAGCAGATGCGCGAGGCCGTGCTGCCGCTCAGGCCGCTTGCCGCATCGACCGTGGTGGTCACCATCGCGGCGGGCATCCGCATCGCCGATCTCTCGCGCTGGCTCGGAGGACACGCGGCCATCGTGCGCGCCATGCCCAACACGCCGGCCCTGGTGCACGCGGGCGTGACGGGCCTTTACGCCTCCCCGGAGGTTGGAGAGGACGGGCGCCGGCGCGCGGAGACACTTCTCGGCGCCGTCGGGCAGACCGTGTGGCTCGCGAACGAGGGCGACCTCGACGCGGTGACCGCCGTCTCCGGCAGCGGGCCGGCCTACGTCTTCTATTTCATCGAGGCGCTGGAGCAGGCCGGGCGCGAGCTGGGCCTCGCCCCGGAGGCGGCCCGCAGCCTCGCGCTCGGGACGTTTGCGGGCGCCGCGAAGCTTGCTGCGGAACGGGGCGAGGATCCGGCGGTGTTGCGCGCGCAGGTCACCTCGAAGGGCGGCACCACCGAGCGCGCGCTCGGGGAGATGGAGAAGGCGGCCCTCAAGGCGCATTTCATCGCCGCCGTGAAGGCCGCGTGCTCCCGCTCGCGGGAGCTGGGCGATCAGTACGGGCGGGACTAGGGCATGGTGAACCAGGCCATCGCGTTCGTCGTCGAGACCATCTTCAACCTCTTCATCCTGTCCGCGCTGGTGCGCTTCTGGATGCAGGTGCTGCGCGCGCCGGCGCGCAATCCCCTGGCGCAGTTCACGATGGCGCTCACGGACTTCGCCGTGAAGCCGCTGCGCCGCGTCCTGCCGGGCCTCTTCAAGTTGGACATCGCCTCGCTGGCGGTGGCCTGGGGCGCGGAGCTGGTGCTGCTCGCGATCCTCTCGCTGCTGCAGGGCGTCGAGCTGGTGAACGGCGCGGCCCTCTCGGTGCTCATGTTCCTGGCCCTGGTGAAGCTCTTCCGGCTCACGGTCTACATCATCATGGGGGCCGTCCTCCTGCAGGCCCTGCTGTCGTGGGTCAACCCCTACCACCCCGTCGCCCCTTTCTTCGAGGCCATGACGCGACCCTTCCTCAAGCCCTTCCAGAAGGCGATCCCGCCGATCGGCGGCGTCGACATCACCCCGGTGCTCGTGCTCATCGCCTGCCAGCTGGTGCTCATGCTGCCGGTCACCTGGCTGGAAACCGAGTCCCTGCGCATGATCGCGCGCTACGCCCTGTAGCTGCGCCCCGGGCCGGCTGCGTCCCGGAACCCGGCCGGAAACGCACTTCGTCCCGCGTTTTCATCGATTCGTCGCATTGCGCTGGCAGCATCCGGGTCTCCCCCACAAGATTCCATTCCAACGCGGGCTGCCAAGCCGCGCGGCTCCCGGCAAGGGGGCCAACGATCCCGGGACAGCCCGGCAAAGGAGACCCGCATGAACCTTTTCATCGATCACTACGCGCCGCTTTTCGCCGTCGCCGCCCCGGCGCTCACGCTGGCCGCGATGAACCTGCTCCTTGCCCTCGGCGGCGAGCGCGGCACCCTGCTGCTGCCCAGCCTGGAGTCGTACGCGGCGGCCCGTCGCACCGGCAACACGGTTCCGGCGGAAACCGCACCGGCAGTGCCGGCCGTGCCCGCCAACGACCCGGCATTCGGGCAAGCCGCCTGAACCCCGTCCCCGGGCCGCACCCGGGGAGCAAGCCGCCGCGGCCGGCTCGCGGTGCCGGACCCCGTGTCTGGCACCGTGGTGTCTCGGGTACACTGGGCGTCGCCAGAAGCGCCCTCTCCCCGTGAGCCTTGCCCAGCCATCCGCCGCCCGCTTCGAGGGCGAAATCGCCCGCTACAACCGCTGGCGGGAGGAACTCACGCGCTCCGTCACCGCCTACCACGACTGGCTGGAGAGCAACGGCCAGCTGGACGTGCAGCAGTCGATCCGCTTCTACGACCTGCTCGAGAATCTCAACAAGGGCCGGCTCATGCTCGCCTTCCTTGCCGAGTTCTCGCGGGGCAAGTCGGAGCTGATCAACGCGCTCTTCTTCTCCAGCTTCAAGGAGCGCCTGCTGCCCTCCGACGTGGGGCGCACCACGATGTGCCCGACGGAGATCTTCCACGACCCGACCGAGGAGCCGTACCTGAAGCTCCTGTCGGTGGAGACGCGCTATCGCGACGAGTCGATCACGCAGCTGAAGGGCAATCCGGTCGAGTGGAGCAAGGTCCGGCTCAACACCAGCTCGGCGGCGGAGATGAAGAAGACGCTCGCCGCACTCGCCGACACGAAGCAGGTCTACGCGCTGGAGGCGCGCATGCTCGGCCTCGGGCCGACGCAGAACGAGAAGGGCGAGGCGCCCGGCGAGGAGGAGCTGGTCGAGGTGCCGGCGTGGCGCTACGCCATGATCAACTACCCGCACCCGCTGCTCTCCAACGGCCTTTCCATCCTCGACACCCCGGGCTTGAACGCCCTGGGGCTGGAGCCCGAGCTCACCGTCTCCACCGTGCCGAGCGCGCACGCGATCCTCTTCCTGCTCTCGATCGACACCGGCGTCACCCGCTCCGACCTCGAGATCTGG
The DNA here is from genome assembly GCA_964579785.1 of uncultured Lysobacter sp. Classification (GTDB taxonomy): domain Bacteria; phylum Pseudomonadota; class Gammaproteobacteria; order Burkholderiales; family Usitatibacteraceae; genus FEB-7. The sequence goes on from CAZOIB010000413.1 coordinate 15,718, forward strand.
GACCGCTACGTGAAGCCGAACCTGCCGCAGAAGATCGCGGTGCTGAACAAGATCGACCTCATGTGGGACGAGCTGAAGACCCCCGAGGAGATCGAGCGCGGCATCCAGCGCATGGTCGACACCACCGCCAAGGCACTTTCTCTCGAACCTTCCCGCGTCTTCGCGCTTTCGGCGCAGAAGGCCCTGGTGGGCAAGATCAAGGGCGACGCGGAGCTGGTGAGGAAGAGCGGCATCGAGGAGCTGGAGGCATTCCTCGCCGAGAGAATCGTGCCGATGCGCCAGCAGATCCTGTGCAAGGCCGTGAACGGCGAGATCGGCTCGATGATGGTCTCCTCGCGGGCGGCGATCGCCAGCCGGCAGCAGGCGAACGAGGCCTCCGTCGCCGAGCTGAAGGAGCTGGTCGGCAAGAGCCGCGAGGTGGCGATGCAGCTCTGGGCGAAGGTGAGCGCGGAGAAGACCGCCTATACCGCCGCGCTCGCCGAGTACAAGGTGAACCTCGCCAGCTTCGCGGCGAAGCGCACCATGCTCATGGACCTGCTGAACGCCGCCAAGATGGACAAGATGCTCGGCGCGAGCGCGCAGGCCATCGAGGATTCCTGGACGACGGTCACCCTGCAGCGCGGCATGCGCGAACTCGCGCGCCTGATGAGCGAGGACTTCGAGAAGATCTACCTCGCCAGCGAGGACATCAAGAAGCTCATGCAGGGCGTCTACAACACCTTCATCGACAAGTTCGCCTTCCAGAAGATGCAGGTGCCGTCGCTCGACCTGGAGCTCCATCACACCAAGCTGAAGCTCCTGGTCAACGACACCGACGCCTTCGCCAGGGACCCGGTCAACGTGCTCGCCATGGAGAAGCACTTCCTGGTGAAGAAGTTCTACCGCACGCTGGTGAACCAGGCCAAGGCGAACTTCAACGACGCGCGCATCCAGAGCGAGCGCTGGGTGCAGGCGGTGACGCTGCCGCTGGAAACGCAGATGAAGGAGCACAAGCAGCAGCTGCAGACGCGCCTCGAGCACCTCACCAAGATCAACGAGAAGTCCACCGGCATCAAGGAGAAGCTGGCCGAGCTGGACGCGCTCGCCAGGTCGCTCGCCGAGCAGCGCCAGATGATCGAGGGGTTGATCGAGCGCGTGTCGCAGGGAGAGGCCGCCGCCGGCGAGGTGCCGGAGGCCCCGCCGGCTGCGCCGGTGCGGGCGGAGCCGGAGGTGATGATCGCGAACTTCCTGGAGACCACGATCCTCACGCCGGCCGAGTCGCCGCTCACCATCACCACGCGCGCGGCGCGGGCGCAGGAGGTGTTCCGGGAAGTGGCCCACGTGAAGGAGGAGACGGCGCAGCCCCTGGTGCGCCCGGTGCCGCCGCCGGCCCCGGGTGCCGCGACCCCGCCGCGGCCGAAGCCCGCCGCACCGGCGAGGCCCGCCCCCGGCGCCGCCCCGATGATTTCGGACGACATGCTGGCGGCCTTTGCGCCCGCCGGCGGCAGGAAGGACGGGAATGCTCCCGCGCAGCAGAGGACGCAGCGCCTCCCGCCCATCAATCCGCGCTTCTTCACGCCGGTCGGCGGCCGCCGGCCGGAACCGCGGCAGCCCGAGGGGGCCGACAAGACGGTGAAGCTCGACCCCCCCGCCGTGCCGGACAAGGAGCGGCCGGCCGACAAGTAGGGCCCGCGCCTCAGACCAGGATCACGTCGTACTGCTCCTGGGTGTAGGCCGTCTCCACCTGCATCGAGATGGGCTTGGCGATGAAGTCCTCGAGCATGGTGAGCGCCGCCGACTCCTCGTCGAGGAACATGTCGATCACCATCTGGGAAGCGAGGATGCGGTACTCCTTGGCCCCGAACTGGCGCTCCGTGCGCAGGATCTCGCGCAGGATCTCGTAGCAGATGGTCTGCGCCGTCTTGAGTTCCCCGCGTCCCGCGCACACCGGGCAGGGCTCGCACAGCACGTGCGCCAGCGATTCGCGCGTGCGCTTGCGCGTCATCTCCACCAGCCCCAGCTGCGAGAAGCCGTTGACCGTGACGCGCGTGCGATCGCGCGACAGGGCCTTGCGGAATTCCGCCAGCACCGCGTCGCGGTGCTCCTGGGTGTCCATGTCGATGAAGTCGACGATGATGATGCCGCCCAAGTTGCGGAGCCGCAGTTGCCGCGCGATCGCCTGGGAGGCCTCGAGGTTGGTCTTGAAGATCGTGTCGTCGAAGGAGCGCCCGGAGACGAACCCGCCGGTGTTCACGTCCACCGTGGTGAGCGCCTCCGTCTGGTCGATGATGAGGTAGCCGCCGCTCTTCAGGTCCACGCGCCGCGCCAGCGCCTTCTCGATCTCCTCCTCCACCGCGAAGAGGTCGAAGAGCGGGCGCTCGCCGGAGTAGTGCTCGAGGATGGGGAGCGACGCCCGGGTGTACTTCTCCGCGAACTCCCGCAGGCGGTGGAAGGTCTCGCGCGAGTCGACGATGACGCGCTCCGTGGTGTCGGTGACCAGGTCGCGCAGCACCCGGGCGGAAAGGGAGAGGTCCTGGTAGAGCACCGCCTGGGGTGCGGCCGTCGTCGCCGCCTGCTGGATCTGCTTCCAGAGCGTCACGAGGTAGTCGATGTCGGACTGCAGCTCGGCGTCGGTGGCGGTTTCCGCGACGGTGCGCACGATGAAGCCCCCCGATTCGCCTTCCGGTATCAGCGAGTGCACCTTCTCGCGCAGGTTCTCGCGCTCGGCGACGTCCTCGATCCTCTGCGAGATGCCGATGTGCGGGTCCTGCGGCAGGTAGACGAGCAGGCGCCCGGCGATCGACACCTGCGTCGACAGGCGCGCGCCCTTGGAGCCGATCGGGTCCTTCACCACCTGCACCAGCAGGGCCTGGCCTTCGGAGAGGATCTTCTCGATGGGCCGCACCTGCCCGTCGCCGTTCCTGGCGAGCCAGATGTCGGCCACGTGCAGGAAGGCCGCGCGCGCGAGCCCGATGTCGATGAACGCCGACTGCATGCCGGGCAGCACCCGGGCCACGCGCCCGAGGTAGATGTTGCCGACGATGCCGCGCGAGGAGTCGCGCTCGACGTGCAGCTCCTGCACCGCGCCCAGCTCGGTGATCGCGACCCGCGTTTCCTGCGGGGTGACGTTGATGAGGATCTGCTCGTTCAAGTTTCGCGCTTCGCTGGTGGGTAAGTCGGGGAACGCCGATGTACGCCGATGCCCCGCCGATTGCCGCCGAAAAGAAAATGCTGGATGAAGATGGGGAAAAGTCCGGCCACGCCACGACGTGCCACGATGCGATCCATCAATTGTTCATCGGCGGCAATCGGCGGGGCATCGGCGTCCATCGGCGTTCCCCGGGGTAGACGAAGCGAAGCGTCAGGGTACAGTAACGCCGAATTCTCGCAAAAGTTCGGCTGTCTCGAAAAGCGGCAGCCCCATGACGCCGGAATAGCTTCCCTCCAGGCGCTCGATGAAGGCGCCCGCGCGGCCCTGGATGCCATAGCCGCCGGCCTTGTCGAAGGGCTCGCCCGAGGCGACGTAGGCCTCGATCGCCGCCTCGTCGAGGGGGCGAAAGGTGACCTGCGACTCGCTCACGCGCATCTCCACCCGCCCGTCGAAGGACACCGCCACGGCGGTGAGGACGCGGTGGCGGGTGCCGGAGAGGAGGCGCAGCATGCGCGCCGCGTCGGCGGCGTCGGCGGGCTTGGCGAGCATCTCTGCTCCCAGCGCCACGGTGGTGTCGGCGGCGAGCACCGGCATGCGGCGCAGGCCCTTGCGGGCCACCACGCGCTGCCAGCCCGCATCGGCCTTGAGGTGCGTCACGCGGCGCACGTAGTCGTCCGGGCGCTCGCCGGGGTGTGCGTCCTCGGTCGTCTCGGCGTCCTGGCGCTTGCCTTCCCGGAACAGGAGCATCTCGAACTTCACGCCGATCTGGGCGAGGAGCTCGCGGCGGCGGGGGCTGCGGGAGGCGAGGTAGATGACGGCCATCGGCCTACTCGCGGTGGTAGGGGTGGTTCGCCAGGATCGACGCGGCGCGGTAGAGCTGCTCGGCGAGCAGCACGCGCACGAGACCGTGCGGAAGCGTCAGCGCCGAGAGCGAGACCAGCTTGTCGGCGCGCTCCTTCACCGCGTCGTCAAGGCCGTCCGCGCCGCCGATCACGAAGGCCGGGTGCGTTCCCTCGCGCATCCAGCCGGCGAGCATCACCGCGAGGCCCTGCGTGGTGACCGTGCGGCCCTTCTCGTCCAAGGCATAGACGGTCGCTCCCGCGGGGATGGCGGCGATGATGCGGCCGCCTTCGAGTTCGGTCGCCTTCTCCGCAGACTTCCCCGCGCCCCGTTCCTCCGGTTTCAGTTCCGCGAGCTCGACCTTGATCTCCGGGGGCATGCGCTTCACGTACTCGCCGAATCCGGAGCGGATCCAGGCGGGCATCTTGTGGCCGACGCAGACGATCGAGATCCGCATTCAGGC